>JAGWKJ010000285.1 GCA_028865375.1 Hyphomicrobiales bacterium
ATAATCGCGGTCGGTGGTGCCGATCAGCGTGAAATCGTCCTCGTAGGGGATCGCGAAGACGATGCGGCCGTCGGCGTTCTGGAAGATGTAGCAGCGGTCGTGGCCGTAGAGCTTGGGAACCACGACGTGGCTGCCCTGCACGAGGCGCACCGAATGCGTCGCGGTTTCGCCCTCGACCGAGCGCGCGACGAGATCCACCCACGGACCCGCCGCGTTGACCAGCATCCGCGCCCGCGTCGAGACGGAGCGGCCCGTCGCCGCCTCGGTCATCTCGATCCGCCACGCGCCGTCCTCGGGCTTCGCCGCGGTCACCTTGTGGCGGGGGAAAATCCGGGCGCCGCGCTCGCGCGCGTCCACCGCGTTCAGCGCCACGAGGCGCGCGTCGTCGACCCAGCAATCCGAATATTCGAAGCCGGTCTTGAATTGCGGCTTCAACGGCGCGCCGCGCGGGTCGGCGCGCAGGTCCACCGTGGTCGTTCCGGGCAGGCGCGAGCGGCCCCCGATGTGGTCGTAGAGGAACAAGCCCAGCCGCAGCATCCAAGCGGGCCGCAGGCCCTCGGCATGGGGCAGCACGAAGCGAAGCGGATGCACGAGATGGGGCGCGATGCCCCACAGTACCTCGCGCTCGGATAGCGCCTCGCGCACGAGGCGGAACTCGTAATGTTCGAGGTAGCGCAGCCCGCCGTGGATCAGCTTGGTCGCCTTGGACGACGTGCCCGACGCGAAATCGCCCATTTCGGCGAGCGATACGCGATAGCCGCGGCCGGCCGCGTCGCGCGCGATGCCGCAGCCGTTGATGCCGCCGCCCACGACGAACAGGTCGTCGATGCGGTCGTCGGCCGGCGATGCGGCGGGCGTGGCGTGGCTGGGCGGCATGGCGTTCCCTTCGGGGGCCGAAAGATTAGCCGGAGCGGGTTCCCGCGCAACAGAAATCCCGTGCGCGCCCCGTCTCGACGAAAAGCTCCCGGCGCATTATTCGAATTGGGCCGCGAGTTTCGACCCGCCCCCGGCGGGCGGAGCCGGAAGCCGGGACCCCGGTCCCCGGCGGCGCGGGGGGGCGCGATGGTCACGGTCTATTACGAATGGGCGTCGCTGCTGCTGCGCTGGACGCACATCATATCGGGCATCGCCTGGATCGGCTCCTCGTTCTATTTCATGCACCTCGACGCGGCCATCAAGGGCGTGCCGGAGATCCCCGCGGGCAAGGGCGGCGAAGCATGGGAGGTCCACGGCGGCGGCTTCTACCAGGTGCGCAAATACCTCGTCGCACCCGAGCGCCTGCCGAAGGAACTGATCTGGCATAAGTGGCAGGCCTATTCGACGTGGCTGTCCGGCTTCGCGCTGCTGGTCTGGATCTATTACATCGGCGCCGACCTGTTCCTCGTCGATCCCGGCGTGCGCGCGCTCGCGCCTTGGCAGGCGGCCGCGATCGGGATCGTATCGCTCGTCGTCGGATGGGAGGTCTACGACCGCCTCGTGAAGTCGCCGCTGGCCAAGAACGAGGTCGCGCTCGCGGCGGTCGGGTTCGCCTACGTCACCGCGATGGCTTGGTTCTATCAGCAGGTGTTTTCCGGGCGCGGGGCGCTGATCCATTCGGGCGCCCTGATGGGCACGATGATGGTCGGCAACGTCGCCATGAACATCATGCCCAACCAGCGCAAGGTGATCGCCGACCTCGTCGCCGGCCGCGAGCCGAACCCGGAATACGGCAAGCAGGCCAAGACCCGCTCGCGCCACAACAATTATCTCACACTGCCCGTCCTGTTCCTGATGCTGTCGAGCCATTTTCCGCTGACCTACCAGACGCGCTTCGCCTGGGCGATCGTGGCGCTGGTGCTGGTGGCGGGCGCGTTGATCCGGCATTTCTACAACGAGCGCCACGCGGGCCGCGGCGATCCATGGTGGACGTGGGCGGTCGCCGCGTTGTGCATGTGGCTCGCGATCTGGATCTCCGCCTCCTCGGCGCCGGGCGGGCGCGAGGCGCTCGGCCTGTCGCCGCTTTCGCGGACCGACCTGCCGGCGTCCGCGCCGAAGGCGCCGGTTCAAGTCGCTTCGATCGTGATGGGGCGTTGTGGCATGTGCCACGCGCGGACGCCTTCCTTTCCCGGCATCGGCGAGGCCCCCAAGGGAATCCGGCTCGACACGCCGCGCTTCGTCGAACGCAATCGTTACGAGATCGGCCTCTGGGCGGTCGCCACGCGCGCGATGCCGCCCGCCAACGTCAGTGGCGTGACGGACGACGAGCGCGCGACGCTCGCGCGCTGGGTGGCGAAACGATGAGCGGGCCGACGATGGGCGCGGCCATCGCCGCGCGGCTCGAAGCGCTCGCGGCGCTCACCGACGAACCGGGCAAGATCACTCGGCTCTATCTGTCGCCCGCACATCGCAAGGCGGCCGACCTGGTCCTGCGATGGATGGGCGAGGCGGGCATGGAGTCGGGCATCGGCCCGCTCGGCGACGCGATCGGTCGCTACGAGGCGAGTTCGCCCGGCGCCAAGACGCTGATCCTGGGCTCGCACGTCGACAGCGTCCGCGACGCCGGCCGCTATGACGGTTGCCTCGGCGTCGCGACCGCGGTCGAAATCGTCGCACGCCTGCATCGCGACGGGCGGAGATTGCCGTTCGCCATCGAAGTCGTGGCTTTCGGCGACGAGGAGGGCGTCCGCTTTCCCGCCACGCTCGGCGGATCGCGCGCGCTGGCCGGGCGTTTCGACCCCGCGTGCCTCGACGAGCGCGACGCCGGGGGCGTGACGCGCCGGGCGGCGCTCGGCGCGTTCGGCGTCGATCCGGATCCCTCGAAGATCGCCGCGCTGGCGCTCGATCCGGCGGCGACGCTCGGCTATGTCGAGGTCCATATCGAACAGGGCCCGGTGCTCGAAACCGAAGGGCTGGCGCTCGCCGCCGTCACCGGCATCGCCGGGGCGACGCGGGCGCGGATCGAACTCGACGGCGTCGCCGGCCATGCCGGCACCGTCCCGATGAAGCTCAGGCGCGACGCGCTCGCCGGCGTGGCGGCGGCGGTGCTCGCCGTCGAAGCCCGCGCCCGCGCCGACGATGCGGTCGTCGCCACCGTCGGCACGCTGGAGATCGAGGGCGGCGCACCAAACACGGTGCCCGGCCGCGTCGCCTTTTCACTCGACCTGCGGTCGCCCGACGATGCACT
>JAGWKJ010000286.1 GCA_028865375.1 Hyphomicrobiales bacterium
GGTTGTAGAAATTCTGCATCGAGGCGAAGGCGGCCTTCCCGCTCGCCCGCGCGTGGCCGACCATCTTCATGAACTGCCACGCCCACATCGAGGAAGCGCCGACGTAGAGCGCCTTGCCGGCCTTCACGACGTCGTGCAGCGCCTCGACGGTCTCCTCGATCGGCGTCTCGGGATCGAAGCGGTGGATCTGGTAGAGGTCGACGTAGTCCGTGCCGAGCCGCTTCAGCGAGGCGTCGACCGCCTCCATCAAGTGCTTGCGCGACAGGCCGCGCGCGTTGGGGCCGGGGCCCATCGCGTTGAAGACCTTGGTGGCGATCACCACCTCCTCGCGGCGCGCCATGTCCTTCAGCGCGCGGCCCACGACCTCCTCGCTCGCGCCCTCCGAATACATGTCGGCGGTGTCGAAGAAATTGATCCCGGCGTCGAGCGCCTGTTTGACGAAGGGCCGCGAGGCGGCCTCGTCGAGCACCCATTCGCGCCATTTGGGCGAGCCATAGGTCATGCAGCCGAGGCAGAGGCGGGAGACCTTCATGCCCGTGTTGCCGAAGCGCACGTAGTCCATGGCGCGGATCCTCGCGGAAGGTGGGGGATCGCGAGTCTATGGCGCCGCGCGGCGGGGCGGCAAGGGCGGGTCCGTGCGGCGCTTGCTGCGGACATCGCCCTCTCCGTCTTTGCGAGGAGCGTCAGCGACGAAGCAATCCAGACTCGACGACGACTTGGCCGCTGGATTGCTTCGCTTCGCTCGCAAAGACGGTGGTGGTTCGGGTGAAGGCCCGGCGACGGGCGGCCGCGGCGCCGCGCTCAAAGCGCGGCGCGGATGCGTTCGTATTGGGCGCGCACGGGCGCCGGGCCGTAGCGTCGTTCGAGCCGGCGCACCGCGAAATGCGCGGCCGCCACGCCCTGGAAATGCGCGGCGAAGGCGAGGTTGATCGCGGCGCCGCCGGCCGCGCCGATCATCGGGATCGCCTGGGCGGCGACCTTTTCGGTGACGACGATCCCGAACCGCGCGGCGACCTGCGCCAAGTAGCGCGCCAGCGCCGGCGCGCCGGCGTCGATAGCGCGGCCGCGCAGCGCGTGCTTGGCGCTCTCGCTGACCGCTTGGGCGAGCAGCGCGCGCACCGTGAAATAGCCGCTTTCGGCGGCGTCGTCGGCCGCGGTCCGGCCGCCCATCGCGAACACGTGGAGGCAGTTCAAGGCGGCGTCGGGATCGCTTAGGTCTTCGCCCTCGGCGCGCGCGGAATCGGCGATGGCGCGCAGCAGCAACACGGTGGAGACGGGCAGCTCGACCGGCAGGCCCGCCAGACCGAAAAAGCCGCCCACCGCGCCCGAGGCGGCCAGCAGCGCGCGGTCGCGCGTCACGTGCGCTCCGCCCATGCGCCCGTCGAGCGAGGAGATCGCCGCACGGGCGGCCGCGCGCAGCGCGCCCTCGGCGGCGCCGGCCGCGATCTTGCGCGCGGAAGCGGGAATGGCGAGCGCGATCAAGTCGATCGGTTTGCCGACATAATTCGCCAGCCGGGCGGCGAAACTCGGCCGTTCGAGCGCCCTCACGGCGCGCTCCAGCGCCACGAGGTCGTCGGCCGTCAGGTTCGGCGGAATGATCTCGACGCGCATCGCGCCCCTCCCGCGCCGCGGCGGCGGCGGCCCGCATATGGGGAGGTTTCCGCCCCGTGCAATCCGCCCGGCGTCAATATCGTCCCGCGCGGCGGCCGCGGCCGATCACAGGACGTAGAGCAGGCCGAGCGACAGCGCGCCCGCCGCGATGCAGTAATAGGCGAACGGATTCAACGCCTCGAACTCGTGGTCCTTGAAGTAGCGCATCAGGAAGGCGGTGCTCGCATAGGCGACTACGCCGGCCACCACGCCCGACACGAGGGCGGCGGGGCCCAGCGTCGCACCCGAATGCAGCAGCTTGGGCGCCTCGTGGACGCCGGCGGCGAAGATGATCGGCGTCGCCAGCAGGAAGGCGAAGCGCGCCGCCTCGCGGTGATGCAGGCCGACGAGGATGCCGCCCACGATCGTCGCGCCCGAGCGCGAAATGCCCGGGATCAGCGCGAAAGCCTGCGTGACGCCGATGGCCGCGGCGCCCCTCCAGTTCAGCCGGTCGAGCGAGGCGCCGTCGTCGGCCCGGCGCAGCTTCTCGCCGAAGAACAAGAGGAAGCCGTTGACGATCAGCATGGCGGCGGCGAGGACGGGCGTGCCGAAGGCGTCGCCCAGCAACTTGCGGAAGACGAGCGCGAGCAGCACCGCCGGCACGGTGCCGACGCACACCAGCAGGAACAGCCGGCGCCGAGCCGAGGCGTCTTCGCCCGACGGGCTGAGGAACGCCTGCAGGAAGCCGATCCACTCGCGCCAGAAATAGATCAGCAGCGCGGTCGCCGTGCCCAGATGCATGACGACGAGATAGGGCAGGAAGTCGGGCGCGCGCTCGTCGATCTTCCAGCCGAGCAGCTTGGGCAGCACCACCGCATGGCCGAGGCTGGAGACGGGGAACAGTTCCGTCACGCCCTGCAGGAGCGCCATCACGACGGCTTGCAAGAAGGTGAAGGTCATCTCGGCGCGCTCCCTGCGGCGGCGATTCGCCGGCCGCCCCTTGATAGAGTCGCGGGGCGGCGTGGCGCAAACGGGCGCCGACGTGCCAGAACGCGGCCGATGGACGGGATGGACGAAGCCACGCGCGGCGCCTTCGCGCATTGCGAGGCCACGCTGCGCGATGCCGACCGGCCGCGTTGGCTGGCGTCGCTCTACGCGCCGGCCGCGCTGCGGCCGCGCCTGCACGCGCTCGGCGCGTTCGACGCCGAGACGGCGGCGATCCCGCTGCGGGCGCGCGAACCGCTGGCGGCGGCGATCCGCCTGCGGTTCTGGCGCGACGCCATCGCGCGCGGCGACGGCGGCGACGGCCACCCGACGTTGACCGCGCTGGAAGCGACCATCGTCGCGGCGCGCTTGCCGCGCGGCGCCCTCGACGACTTGCTGGCCGCGCGCGGCGACGCGTTCGGCGGCCTGCCGTGGCACGACGCGCGAGCGCTGGAGGCGCATTTCGGCGCCACGGCGGGCGTCCTGATCCGATTGTCCGCGTTGGCCTTGGCGGGCGACGGCGTCGATCCCGGCGGGGCGGCGACGGCGGGGCTGGCGGGCGTCGCCGTGGGGCTGTCC
>JAGWKJ010000287.1 GCA_028865375.1 Hyphomicrobiales bacterium
GTTCCCGGTCGGGGCGGGCTGGGGCGCCGGCGCCTATGCGCTGGCGATCGCGCGCCGGCCGATGGACGTCGAGGCCAAGCACATGCCCGGCCGCGCGGTCGGCGTCGCGTGGTTCTCGGTCGACGCGGCCAAGCGAAAGCTCGACGTCTCGCTGGGAGGACCCGATTTGCTGCGGCCGGAACGGCGCGTCGAGATCCCGGTCGCGGTCGCGGGCCTCGCGCCGGGCGCGGAAGCCTTCGTCACCGTGTCGGCGGTCGACGTCGGCATCCTGAACCTCACGCGCTACGCCCCGCCCGATCCGTTCGCGGCCTTCTACGGCCAGAAGGCGTTGGCGGTCGACCTGCGCGACATGTACGGCAAGCTGATCGACGGAATGCAGGCGGTCGCGGGCGACGTGCGCGGCGGCGGCGACCAAGGCGCCCAGCTCGCCGCGCCGCCGCCCACGCAGCCGCCGCTGGCGCTGTTCTCCGGCCTCGTGAAGCTCGACCCGCTGGGCCATGCGACGGTCGCCTTTGACCTGCCGGCGTTCGACGGTTCGGCGCGCCTGACCGCCGTGGCGTGGTCGGCGGGCCAGGTCGGCGTCGCGACGCGCGACGTCCACGTGCGAGATCCGGTGGTGGTGTCGGGCGCGACGCCGCGCTTCCTGTCGCTGGACGACCGCGCGCGCCTTCATCTCGACCTCGACGACGTCGACGGCCCGGCGGGGACCTATGCGCTGGACGTGTCGGCGCAGGGCCCGATCGCGATCGCGGCGGCCGATTCCAAGCGCCGCCTCGACCTCGCGCCCGGCAAGAAGGCCTCGCTCGACGTGCCGATCGGCGCCATCGGCGTCGGTCCGGCGAAGCTGGTGGCGACGCTGACCGGCCCGAACGGCCTGTCCATCGCCCGCACGTTCCCGCTCGGCGCGGAGCCCGGCGCGCCGATGGTCGACCGCCGCAGCGTCGTGCGCCTCGCGCCCGGCGCCAAGCTGACGCTGTCGCCCGCCCTGCTCGCGGGCTTCGTGCCGGGCACGGCGGCGGTCTCGGTCGCCGCCTCGCCGTTCGGCGCCGTGGACGCCGGCGACCTGCTGGCGCGGCTCGACCGCTATCCCTACGGCTGCACCGAACAGACGGTGAGCCGCGCGCTGCCGCTGCTCTACCTCGCCGACGTCGAGAAGGCCGCCCACCTGCCGCACGACGCGGCGGCCGACCCGCGCATCGAGGCGGCGATCGAGCGCGTCCTCGCGCGCCAGAACTCGGCTGGCGCGTTCGGCCTGTGGGACGCGTCCGACCAGGACGCCGATCCGTGGCTCAGCGCCTACGCGACCGATTTCCTGCTGCGCGCCGCCGCGCGCGGCTTCGACGTGCCGCCGGCGCGGACCTCGCAGGCGCTCGATTATCTCGCCAATTACGCGGCCAACCACCGGCCCGACGACGACGCGAAGGCGCAAGCGATCGCCTATTCCTATTTCGACCTTGCGCGCGCGGGACGCCCGGTGCTCGCCGACCTTCGCTACGTGGCCGATGCCGCGATCAAGGACTACCGCACGCCGCTGGCGCTGGCCCAGATCGCCGCCGGCCTCGCCAAGCTCGGCGACGGCCCGCGGGCGGAGCGCACGTTCGCGCGCGCGGTCGGCGCGCTGCAAGCGCGGCCCGACCTCGCGGCGACGCCGCCCAACTACGGATCGCCGACGCGCGACGGCGCCGCCGTGCTCGCGCTGGTGGGCGAAGCCGCCCTTCCAGCTGCCCAAGCCGGCGGGCTGGTGCAGAAGGCCGACCTCGCCTTCGCGGCGCAGCGCGCGGCCTATCCGTGGGACAGCACGCAGGACATGGCTTGGACCCTGCTCGCCGCGCACGCGCTCGCCGGCGGCGCCGACGACATGGCGTTCCGGGTCGCCGGCGCGCCGGTGAAAGGCGCGCTCGCGCTGCGCTACGTGGCTTCTGGCCTCGCCGGCGGGCCGGTGACGATCGTCAACGAAGGCAAGGCCGACGCGCTCGTCTCGACCAGCGTGTCGGGCCGGCCGCTCGCGCCCGAGCCGGCGGAAACGCGCGACCTGTCGGTCGAGCGCACGTGGCGCGATCTCGCCGGCAAGCCGGTCGATCCGGCCAAGCTGAAGCAGAACGACCGCGTGGTCGTCACCCTGACGGTGCACGAAAAGACCGCGCGTCCCGGCCGGCTGATGCTGGTCGACCGGCTGCCCGGCGGGCTCGAGATCGAGAACCCGCGGCTGGTCGACGGCGCGACGGCGGATTCGTTCTCCTGGCTCCCGCAGGGCGTCGCGGCCACGCACGTCGAATATCGCGACGACCGGCTGTTGGCGGCGTTCTCCGGCGGCGAGGGCGGCGACGCCGGCTATTCGGTGTCCTATGTCGCGCGGGCGACGACGCCGGGGACCTATGTCGCGCCGGCCGCCACCGTCGAGGACATGTACCGGCCCGACCGCTTCGGCCGCACCGCCGCCGCGCGCGTCGTCGTCTCCAAGCCCTGAGCGCGCGATGAGCGCCCGCGCGCGCGCGTTCGTCTCCGCCGGGCTCGCCTGCACGCTCATGGCCGGCGCGCTGGGCGCGCGCGCCTTCGAGACCGCCGTCGAGGCCTTCGCGCCGGCAGACATGGCCCCGGCACTTTCGACGGTCGCCTACGACCGCAAGGGCTCGATCCTGCGCGTCTTCGCGACGCCCGACGGGCGCCGCCGCCTGCCGGTGCGGTTGCGCGAGGTCGATCCGCGGTTTCTCAAGTCGCTGCTCGCCGTCGAAGACCGGCGCTATTGGCGCCACGGCGCCGTCGACTGGGGAAGCGTCGCACGCGCCGCGTGGCAATGGACGTCGCGCAGGCGCATCGTGTCGGGCGCCTCCACGATCTCGATGCAATACGCGCGCCTGCTGGCGACCTATGACGCCAAGCCCGCGCCCGCCGGCGCTCTGCGGCCGGACCTGCCGCGACGCCTGTGGGACAAGGTTGCGCAGACCTTCGGCGCATTCGCCGTGGAGCGCGCGCTCGGCAAGAAGGCGATCCTGCGACGCTACCTCGAAATCGCGCCCTATGGCGGCGACTTGCAGGGCGTCGCGGCAGCCAGCCGCGCGTGGTTCGGCAAGTCGCCGCGCCGCCTGACCTGGGGCGAGGCGGCGCTGCTGGTCGCGCTGCCCCAGGCGCCCGAGGCCCGCCGGCCCGAC
>JAGWKJ010000288.1 GCA_028865375.1 Hyphomicrobiales bacterium
GGTGCCGCTGCGCGGCGCCGAGCACGGCACGATGCACGTGCCCGACGCGCGCGGCGTCGCCTGGGTCGCGCGGGTCGGCGGCGCGCCGTTCGTGTGCGTGGCCGGCCGGCGCGAACATTTCGCCCGCCGCCTCGCCGACTTCCTGAAGCGCGAGGCGCGGCGCGACGTCGAGGCCGCGGTCGCCCGCCACGCCGGCGCGCTCGGCATGCGGCCGGCGGGCGTCTCGATCCGCGACACGCGCAGCCGCTGGGGCTCGTGCTCGCACGGCGGCGCGCTGAACTTCTCGTGGCGGCTGATCCTCGCGCCGCCCTTCGTGCTCGACTATCTGTGCGCCCACGAGGTCGCCCATCTCGCGCACATGGACCATTCGGCCCGGTTCTGGGCGTTGACGCGGCGCCTGTGCCCGCGCACCGACGAGGCCGAGGCTTGGTTGCGCGTCAACGGTTCCGCGCTGCATCGCTTCGGCGCGCAGGACGGCGAAGAGCCGGCTGACGGCGGCGCGGTCGATTGATGGACGCCCGATGTCGGCGCGCACGACCTTGTTCCGCGGCCGGATCGAGATCCTCGGCGTCAATCCTTACGTACTGGTGGATGCAGAGCGCGCCGGCCGCCTGAAGCCGGATTGGCGCAAGCCGATGCCCGTGCTGGTGCAGGTCGACGGCGCGCCGGAGCCGCCGTGGCGCATCAACCTGATGCCGCGGGGCGACGGCGCGTTCTATCTCTATCTCCACGGCGTGGTGCGAAAGGCGTCGAAGACGCGCGTGGGCGACGAAGTCGCGGTCGCGCTTCGCTTCGACGAGGATTACGCGGGCGGCCCGGCGTCGCCGCTCCCCGCTTGGTTCGCCGGCGCGCTCGCCCGCGAGGCCGCGGCGAGCGAGGGATGGGAGCGCCTTCCGCCCAGCCGCCGCAAGGAGATCGTCCGATATTTCGTCGCGCTCAAGTCGGAGGCGGCGCGCGAGCGCAACCTCGTCCGCGCGATCGCCGTGCTCTCCGGCGCCCGCGCGCGGTTCATGGGGCGGAGTTGGAACGAATCCGGCGGCAGTTGAACGAACGCCGTCGCCTCCGTCCAAAACCGTTCTTTATACCGAACGAAAATCCATAATCGGCTTGACGTAGCGAACGGCTTGCGCCAAAGCGGCGGCGAATTTTCCAACCCGCAGGTCGGCCATGGCGCGCAGCGATTACCTGTTCACGAGCGAATCGGTTTCCGAGGGACATCCCGACAAGGTGTGCGACCGCATCTCCGACGAGATCGTGGACCTGTTCTATCGCGAGGGTCCCAAGGCCGGCGTCGATCCTTGGGCGATCCGCGCCGCGTGCGAGACGCTGGCCACGACCAACCAGGTGGTGATCGCCGGCGAGACGCGCGGCCCCGCGCACGTCACGCGCGACATGATTTCGCACGCCGCGCGCATGGCGATCCGCGACATCGGCTACGAGCAGGACGGCTTTCACTGGGACCGCGCCGACATCAAGGTGCTGCTGCATCCCCAGTCGGCCGACATCGCGCAGGGCGTCGACGCCCACCAGCCCGGCGCCAACCAGGAGGAAGGCGCGGGCGACCAGGGCATCATGTTCGGCTACGCGTGCGACGAGACGCCGGCCTTGATGCCCGCCCCCATCCATTATGCGCACAAGATCCTCGGCACGCTCGCCCATGCGCGCAAGAACAAGATCGACGGCGCCGCCAAGCTCGGGCCGGACTCGAAGAGCCAAGTCACCGTGCGCTACGCCGGCGGCAAGCCGGTCGGCGTCACGCAGATCGTCGTCTCGCACCAGCACCTGCACGAGGACCTGACGTCGCGCCAGGTGCGCGAGATCGTCGAGCCGTTCGTGATCGAGGCGCTGCCGAAGGGCTGGGTGACGAAGGACACGGTCTGGCACGTCAACCCGACCGGCAAGTTCCACGTCGGCGGTCCGGACGGCGACTGCGGCCTCACCGGGCGCAAGATCATCGTGGACACCTACGGCGGCGCGGCCCCGCATGGCGGCGGCGCCTTCTCGGGCAAGGACCCCACCAAGGTCGACCGCTCGGCCGCCTATGCCGCGCGCTACCTCGCCAAGAACGTGGTGGCGGCCGGGCTGGCGACGCGCTGCACGATCCAGCTCTCCTACGCCATCGGGGTCGCCAAGCCGCTGTCGATCTACGTCGACGCGCAGGGCACGGGCGCGGTCGGCGAGGAGCGCATCGAGCGCGCGCTCGGCCAAGCGATGGACCTGACGCCGGGCGGCATCCGCCGCCATCTCGGCCTCAACAAGCCGATCTACGCCCGCACGTCCGCCTACGGACATTTCGGCCGCGAGCCGGATTCCGAGGGCGGCTTCTCGTGGGAGAAGACCGACCTCGTCGACGCGCTGAAGAAAGCCGTGTGAGCGCACGCCCCGACGAGGCGCCGCGCCACCGGCTGCACGGGCGGCGGCGCGGCAAGGCGCTGCGGTCGCATCATCGCGGCCTGATGGCGGAGGCGCTGCCGGGGCTGGCGGTTTCGCCCGCCGACTGCGCCGATCCCGCGCGCCTGTTCTCCCGCCCGATGCGCGCGCTCGCGCTCGAGGTCGGCTTCGGCGGCGGCGAGCATCTCGCGGCCCGCGCGCAGGAGGATCCCGACGTCGGCATCCTCGGTTGCGAGCCGTTCGAGAACGGCGTCGCAAAACTGCTCGCCGAGGTGGAGGCGCACGACATCGACAACGTCCGCGTCCACGTCGGCGACGCGGGCGCGATCGTCGACGCGCTGCCCGAGGCGTCGCTGTCGCGGGCCGACGTGTTCTATCCCGATCCGTGGCCCAAGCGCCGCCAGCGCAAGCGCCGCTTCGTGTCGGACGACATGCTGGCGAGGCTGGCTCGCGCGCTCGCGCCGGGCGCGCCGCTGCGCTTCGCCACCGACATCGACGATTACGCCGGCTGGACGCTCGCGCGCGTCCTGCGTTCGCGCGACTTCGACTGGCCGGCGGAATCGCCCGCCGACTGGACGGCGCCCTATCCCGGCTGGCCCGGCACGCGCTACGAGGCCAAGGCGCTCGCGGCGGGCCGCGCGCCGGTCTACCTGACGTTCGTGCGCCGCGCCGCGGCCTGAGCGCGCCGCCTCAGATCCGCATCGCCACCGAGCGCGCGTGGCCGTCGAGGCCTTCGGCCTCGCC
>JAGWKJ010000289.1 GCA_028865375.1 Hyphomicrobiales bacterium
CTCGCCGGCGACGCGGCCCATGCGGTGCATCCGCTCGCGGGCCAAGGTCTCAATCTCGGCCTGCGCGACGCCCAAGCCCTGGCGCGCGCGGTGGCCCGTCCGCTGCGGCTGGGGCTCGATCCTGCCGACCCGGAGACGCTGGCCGACTACGTCCGCGCGCGGCGCTTCGAGACCGTCGCGATGGCGCTCGCCTTCGACGCGCTCGACGACCTGTTCTCGAACCGCTCGGTCGCGCTGCGGCGCCTGCGCGACTTCGGCCTCGCGGCCGTGAACCGCGCCACGCCGCTCAAGCGCGCGTTCGCCCGCCGCGCCGCGGCCGGCGTGGGATCGGCCGCCCCGCCGGCTTGACTCCGCCCCTCCCGCATTGTCTCAACCCGGTGACGAGGGGGCGGCATGACGCGGGCATTGGTGTTTCCCGGACAGGGATCGCAGGCGGTCGGCATGGGCAAGGCTCTGGCCGACGCGTTTCCCGCGTCGCGCGCCGTATTCGACGAAGTCGATGCCGCGCTGGGCGAGAAGCTCTCGGCGACGATCTTCGAGGGGCCCGAGGCGACGCTGACGCTGACCGCCAACGCGCAGCCCGCGCTGATGGCGACGAGCCTCGCGGCGCTGCGCGCGCTGGAAACCGAGGCCGGCCTCGACGTGGCGCGCGACGCGGCCTTCGTCGCCGGCCATTCGCTGGGCGAATATTCCGCGCTGGCGGCGGCCGGCGCGTTCTCCGTCGCCGACGCCGCGCGCCTGCTGCGCCTGCGCGGCGAGGCGATGCAGAAGGCCGTGCCGGCGGGCGAAGGCGCGATGGCGGCGATCATCGGGCTCGACTTCGCCGCCGTAGAGGCGATCGCCACCGAGGCGGCGCGGCGCTTCTACCTGCAAGGCGCGATCTGCCAGGCGGCCAACGACAACGGCGGCGGCCAAGTGGTGATCTCCGGCTCCAGGGCGGCGGTCGAGGCGGCCATCGAGATCGCCAAGCTCAAGGGCGCCAAGCGCGCGATTCCGTTGGCGGTCTCCGCCCCCTTCCATTGCGCGCTGATGACGCCGGCGGCCGACGCGATGGCGGACGCGCTCGCCAAGGTCGTGATCGCCGCGCCCAAGGTCCCGCTCGTGTGCAACGTCACCGCCAAGCCGATCGCCTCGCCCGACGACATCCGCGCGCGGCTGGTCGAGCAGGTGACCGGCGCCGTGCGCTGGCGCGAATGCGTGCTGGCGATGTCGGCGGCGGGCGTCACGGATTTCGTCGAGGTCGGCGCGGGCAAGGTGCTCACCGGCCTGCTCAAGCGCATCGTCGAGGGCGCGAGCGGCCGCGCGGTGGGGACGCCGGCGGACGTCGAGGGGTTCAAGGCGGGGTAAATCGGCTCTCCGATTTTTCAGAGGCTCCACGATTGAACGGACCGGTAAAATATCATCTCGGCGAGTTTCCGCCGGTTTCGTTGGCTTGGCGGCGACTTGTTCCTTTCATCGGCAAGGCGAACGCGGCGCTCGCGAGATACGACGGGCTGATTTCGTCGATCGCCAACCCCGCGCTTTTGCTCTCGCCGCTGACGACGCAGGAAGCCGTGCTCTCCTCGAAGATCGAGGGCACCGTCGTGACGATGGGCGAAGTGCTTCAGATCGAAGCCAGCGCCTCGCTTTCGCAGCCAAAGCGCGAAGCTCAAGGCGGAGCGCGACATCCCAAAAAAAAGGGGTCCACTGGCCTGCCCCTTCAGATGCCTTGCCGAGCGACCGCGATCCTTATATAGTCACGCTGGTTACGATGGTTATCGAGGGCACGCCCGTGGCGCAAAGTCACCTGACAAACGACACTTGGACCGTCGCCGGCGCCAAGGCGCGCCTGTCGGAAGTGATCGCGCGCGCTCAGGGCGAGCCGCAGACCATCACCCGCAACGGCAAGCCCAGCGTGATCGTCGTATCCGCCGAAGAGTGGGCGCGCAAAGTCTTGCGCAAAGGCAGCTTGGCGGAATTCCTGCTCGCCGCTCCGCTGCGCGGCGTCGAGCTCGATCTCGAGCGGCTTCGCGATGAACCGCGTGACCCCGCCCTTTGAGCTTTCTCATCGACGCCAACGTCCTGTCTGAACCCCGTCGGTCTGAGCCTGATCGACGGGTTCTCGACTGGCTCGATAGGCTCGACGAAGATCGCGCTTTCATCAGCGTCGTCTCGCTCGCCGAAATCCGCCGCGGCGTCGCGCTGATGGACGCGGGGCGCCGGCGCGACGCCTTGGCCGAATGGCTGGTGCGCGACCTATCCGAACGCTTCGCTGGTCGGATCCTCGCCGTTGACGAAAACACCGCCTTCGTCTGGGGCGATCTGATGGCGGATGCAAAGCGACGCGGCGTCAGCCTCGCCTCGATGGATGGACTGCTGGCGGCCGCGGCGCTCGCCCACGACCTGACGTTGGTCACGCGCAACGTGCGGGATTTCGAAAACCTCGGCGTCCGGCTTTTTGATCCATGGACCCGCTGAGCCGCCGCGCTCGAGCGTCGCCAATCTGTCGCTAAATCGACCCCGCCCCACCCCTTTTGAACCGCCCCGGCCATCGCGTCGCCATTGCCCTACGCCCTCTTCTTCTCGCGCTTTCGGCCGCTGATCGGCGCCATCAACATCGTCTACTCGTTCAATGAATTGCTCAGTATCGCCGAAGGGAGGGCGGATATGCGATCATCGTCGGATCGACGGTAGCGTCTCGAATTTCGCGAAAATTGAGACGCAAGGGCGCTAGTCGCTAATGCGTGAGACACAAGCACAAGGCCGCAGGAGTCGTTTGAATGTTCGACCTCACAGGACAGACCGCGCTGGTCACCGGCGCTTCGGGCGGGCTCGGCGGCGCCATCGCGCGCGCGCTGAAGGAACGCGGCGCGAAGGTCGCGCTGTCGGGCACGCGGCGCGAAGCGCTCGACGCGCTCGACGCCGAACTCGGCGGCGGCTGCCCGGTGCTGCCCTGCGACCTCTCCGATCCCGCCGCCGTCGAGCGCCTCGTTCCCGAGGCGGAGGCGGCGCTCGGCAAGCTCGACGTGCTGGTCAACAACGCCGGCCTCACGCGCGACAATTTGTTCCTGCGCATGAAGGACGAGGAATGGGACCGCGTGATCGCGGTCGACCTCACCGCCGCGTTTCGCCTCGCGCGC
>JAGWKJ010000290.1 GCA_028865375.1 Hyphomicrobiales bacterium
GGTCGGACGCGGTCAGCGCTTGGAGACACGTTCATAGACCTTGCGCAAGTCACCCGCCAGCTTCCCGGTGTCGCATCGGGTTTCTACGGAGGCCTTCGCCGCGAGCGAGAGTTTCGTCCGGGCCTCTTCGTCGCCCAGCAAATCCAACGCCGCCGTCGCCAATCCTTGCCAATCGCCGGGTTCGACCAAGAGGCAGGTCCGGCCGCGTTCCATCCATTCCAGGGTCGCGTAGGTCCGCGAGGTGACGACTGCGCTGCCATGGGCCAAAGCGTCCAGGAGCTCCGGCGTCGTAGCCAAGGACGCCGCCGATCCGCCGAAACGAGGGAACAAAGCGGCGTCGACCAAGCCGAACAAGGTCGCGCGATCCTCGGCGCCGAACGCATCGACATAAACCACCGCTTCAGCCAACCCCAGGCCGGAGGCCGCCCGATGGAAGGCGTTGGCCCCGGCGCCGGCGCCGGCAAACAGGAACTTGACGTCCGGCCTGGCGGTCCGGATCGCGCCAAAGGCCTTGGCCAACGCCTCCCAGTCGAAGTCCGAACTCGCCGGACCGACGAATCCGGCGACGGAGCCTTTCGAGAGGCCGAGCGATTCCGCCGCTTCGGCGGAGAATTCGGGCGGGGGTGAACCGACGGTAGGCAGGCAGTCGCCCAGTTCGACGATGCGTTCGGCGTCGACGCCGCTGCGGCGCAGCGCTTCCGCGATCAACACGCCATGCGCCAAGCAGGCGTCGGCGGCCCTGGCCGCGAACAGCGCGCCCGACAGATCAAGCCTGAAGCGATCGGATTTTTCCTGCCCGGGCAGGTAGCCGCGCGTCGGATCGTAAAATGCCGCCGCGTCATAGACCAGCGGGAGATTGACGCGGCGGGCGGCGATGGCCGCCGCCATCGCGGCCGGACCCGATCCCGAAGCCTGGATCACGGACGCGCCGGCGGCTTCCGTGGCGCGAACGATCTCGCGCGCCAATTCCTCGATCCGGGCGTCGAGGGCGCGATTGACGAATCGGGCCGCGGCGTATGGCAGTGCCGGCGCGGAAGGGTCGGGCGATTCGACGGCGTGAGCCGCGTCGAGCGCCGGCAACACGCGCGCCGTCGCGGTCCATCCGGCCTTGTTCGCCAAGTCCACTCGCGCCCGGAGTCGAAGCAATTCCGGGTCGGCGGCATACAATCCCGGCCGTGCGCCCAGAATGAGCGCATGTTCGGTCTGGGGCGTCGCACGCGCGGAAGCCGGGGGCAGTTTCACCGGATAGGCGAAGAGATGCGCCTCGGCGCGCAGGCGGGCGGCGACCTCCCGATCGGCGGCCGGCATGCCGGCGCCTGCGGCGACGGCGTCGTGCAACGCCCGCGCTGCGTCCCGCAGGCTTCCCGACGAGAACAGGATGAAGGAGCGTTCGCGCTGACGGGCCGGCGTCGGCGCCAAAACCAACGCTTCGTCGATCAAGGTCAGGGCAGACGTGGGGTCGTCGTTGCGCAGGCCGACGGCGGCTTCGGTCAATGCCGCGGCCGCGTCCTCATCGGGCAGGCCGGCATCGGCCAACGCCGCCAACGCCGCTCGAGCCCCGCCCGCTCGGACGAGCTGCGCGAGGTTCGGCGATCGGTCGTTGGCGGCTTCGGCGTTTTCAGCTTCGGCCTTGGGGGGGCTGACGACCGAATTCTCGTCCGCGACCTCGGCCTCGACGGAGGCTGGCGGCGACGGTGCGGACAAGGTGGGATCGACTTGGGGCTCGGGCGTCGGGGCGTCCAGCGGTTCGGCGACGCGCTCGTAAGGCACGAATTCGGTCGCGGGCGGGGGAGCCGGCTCGGCGTGGATTTCGATCACGGGAGGCGCGACCGGCGCGGGTTCGGCCGCCTCGGGCTCGACGACGTCGTGGGCGTCAGGAGGCGACGGGATGATCGAGGTCTCGTCGGCCGCTGGCAGCGCAGGGACCGCCGCCGGTGCTACGCGTCGCGCTTCGACCGCCGCCAGGGATTCGAGAAACGTCGGACGTCCGACGAGGGGTCGCCCGCCGATCGTCGGTGGTTCGTCGGCTTCGTCCGCGGCCGACCCGGCCATGTCGCGTCCTTCGGGCGCCGTCGCCTCGCACATTTAGACGACGGTCTATGCCACGAAATGGTTGGCGAAGCCTAACCGGAGCGCGCGAAAATCACGAGTCCCGGCGCGACTTGATGACCATCGGCATGCCGCCGGCCGGTCGCAGCGTCAGGCGCTGTCGCGGCATCACCGAATGTCCCGGCGCCAGTTCGAACCGGAAGCCGCGCAGCCAGGTCGCAAGGGCGATCATCGCCTCCTGGATCGCGAAGCCCATGCCGATGCACACCCGCGGGCCTGCGCCGAACGGCAAATAGGCAAAGCGGGGAATCGAATCCCGGTTTTCCGGCAGGAACCTGGACGGGTCGAACAGGTCAGGGTCGCGCCAATTCAGTTTGTGACGATGGACGAGCCACGGCGACACCAGCACGCGCGCGCCCGGCCGGATGCGGACGCCGGCGACCTCGTCGGGCCCGATCGCCTGGCGCGAAAGCGTCGCCGCCGGTGGATAGAGCCGCATCGCCTCGTCGAGGCACGCGCGCGTCCAATGCAGCGTCGCCAGCTTGGCCGGATCGCGCAGATCCTCCTCGCCGAGCGCGTCGACTTCACTTTCCGCCCGCTCGCGCGCTTCGTCGTCCTGCGACAACAGATAGAGCGTCCAGGTCAGGGCGTTGGCGGTCGTCTCATGGCCGGCGGCGACGAACGTCATCACGTTGGCGCGAATGTCGGGCTCGGAAAGCCCTTCGCCGGATTCGGGATCGCGCGCCTCGATCAACATCGTCAGCAAGTCGCGCGGCCATTCCGAGATCGGACGGGCGCGCCGCCTCTCGAGGATGCGCGAGATCGCGCCCTCGAAAAATTGCAGCGACCCGCCGCCGCCCAAACGAGTGAGGCGGGGCGCCCATTTGGGCAAGCCCAACAGGTCCGCGGGATCGGCGCGACCATAAACCTTGAAGAAGCGGGTCATTTCGTCGGCGAACCGGCCGGGCGCGTCCGCCAGGCCATCGGAAAGGATCGTGCGTTCGAGGACGTCGAGCGTGAAAAGCGCCATGTCGTGGCCGATTTCGACCGTGCGTCCGGCCCGGCGAC
>JAGWKJ010000025.1 GCA_028865375.1 Hyphomicrobiales bacterium
GGCGCCGCGGGTGTAAGGCACGACGCAGAACGAGCAGAACTTGTCGCAACCCTCCTGCACGGTGACGAACGCGGAGACGCCGCGGCGGCGGATCGTCTCGGGCGCGGGCGTCGGCAGGTTGGCGAACTTGTCGTCGGCGGGAAACTCGTCGTCGAGCCGGCCGGGCCGCTCCCGCGCCTCGCGCAACAGCGCGGGCAGCCGGTGATAGGCCTGCGGGCCGACCACGACGTCGACCGCCTTCTCGCGCCGCAGCACCTCGGCGCCCTCCGCCTGGGCGACGCAGCCGGCCACGACGATCTGGGTCGCCGCGCCGCGCGCCGCGCGCGCGTCCTTGACGACGCGGAACTGCCCGAGCTCGGAAAACACCTTTTCGGTGGCGCGCTCGCGAATGTGGCAGGTGTTGAGGACGACCACGTCCGCCTCGGTCGGCGAATCGGTCTCGTCATAGCCCGCGGGGGCCAGCGCGTCGGCCATGCGGCGGGCGTCGTAGACGTTCATCTGGCAGCCGTAGGACTTGATGAACGCCTTGCGCCGGTCATGCGGTGCGGCGGCGGTGCTGACGGGGCTCGTGATGGCGCGGGATCCGGTCGGTTCGGGGTTCCCCGTCATCTAGGCGCTTTTTGCGACGTTGAGAAGGCGGGGCCTCCCGGAGATCGGGGCCGCCAAGGCGGCCCCGTCCGTCTCAATACCGGTTCGGCCAGCACCGCCGGCGATGGGGACCGAGGTGCATGCCGCGCGGACAGGCGCCGTGGAACCGCGTGCGGAACGGATGGCAAGCGCCACGGGGACCGCGCCAGCCGCCGGGGCCGCATCCTTCCGCGACCTTGACGATGGACGCTTCGGCGCCGCGACCGGCCATGACGGGCACGGCCGCCCGGGCCACGCTCGCCAGCGCGATCGCGCCGACGGCGGCAAGGACGAGGGACTTGAACATGTGGCGACCTCCGGTTCGTGTCGTTGTCGGCCCCGACCGGCGCATGCTGGCGCGCCGGCGCTGAACCGTCGCTGAACGCCGCTCAGGCCCGCGCGCCGCCCCGCCACAGGCCCAATCCGCCGTCCAAGGCCGAGCGGGCGCCGAACGCGATGAAGACGAGGCCCACGACGCGCGTGATCGCGAGGCCGCGCGCCAGGAAAAACCGCCTGACCGGCGCCAGCCCCGCCATGAAGACGAGCGTCGCGTCGGCGGCGAGGAAGCCCGAGAACGCGGCGACGAACAGCTTCGGCGCATCGGCCAGCGAGAGATCGCGCGCGTAGGGCGCGACGATGGCCGAAAACATGGCGAGCGCAACCGGATAGGCCTTCGGGTTCGTCAGCCCGAACAGCAGGCCCGTCGCCAGCGGCCGCGCGGCGCCCACCGGCGCCGGCTTGGCCTCGCCGCGCGTGCGCAGGGCGCGCCAACCGAGCAGCATCAGATAGGCGCCGCAGAACAGGCCGAGCAGGTCGAACAGGGTCGAACCCAGTCGGCTCGCTCCGACGATGGCGGCGACCGCCAGCGCCCCCCACAGCGTGTCGCCGGCGAGATGCCCGCCCACGAACCGCGCGCCCGCGCCGCGCCCGCGCGAAGCGGTGAGCGTGAACATGGCGAGGAACGCCGGGCCCGGCGAGATCACGTAGAGATAGGCGGCGCCGAAGGTGGCGGCATAGAGCGGGGGAGTGGCCATGCCCGACTCTCGCGCCGCGCCGAGCGCACGTAAAGGGGGGCTTCGAGGCGCGAATTGTCGAATTGACTTTGCCGTGCGCGTCGTCCAATAGCGCGCCGGAGCGGGGCTGTAGCTCAGTTGGGAGAGCGCTGCAATCGCACTGCAGAGGTCAGGGGTTCGAATCCCCTCAGCTCCACCAAATAGCCCGCCGAAGCCGACGTGATTTCCCCTTCCGCCCGACGGGCCGGCGTTTCCGCGGCTTGGCGGGCGGCGGCGTGGTCTGCGCGGCGCGGAAGCAGGCGTCGCGCGTCGCCGGGCGCGATTTTGGCGCGCCGGTCTCACGCGATGAATTTTCGTTTCCCGAAAGGAGCTTGGATGGACGCCGTGCCGTCGGCGTCGGCTCGGGACGGCTGGGACACGTTGCGGCTGAGTTGCGTCGCGCGGCGCGGCGATAGCGGCAGGAGTGGAAAGGTTAGCGTCCCGCGACGACGTCCGATGAACGTCGACGACCAAATGGACGCTGACGAGAACGTCCGGCTGACGGTCGCGAGCGACCTACTCGGTCAAGCGGTCGCCGGCGGCGCGAGCCCGAGCGCTTTCCATTGCTCGGACCAGCCGATCGGGGCTTCCATCAGCCGCTTGACCCCGAAGCCGCGCGGCAGGTTGCCGGCGACCGCCGCCTCGACGAGCCGCGGCGACAGGAACGCCAACGACAGCGTCAGCCGGATCGACCTCTCGGTCTTGCCCTCGCGCGCCGCGATCGCCGCGACGGAACTGTCAGGTCCGGCCTCGAGTTCGCCGAGCCAACGATGCGCGTCGCGCAATGCCGAGATCGCGATCCGGCGCGCCGCCGCCCGCATGCGCAGCCCGTCTGCGTGTCCGTCCTGCGTCGCCGCCGCGACGACGCCCTTGCGGCGGCGCTTCGCCGCGGGCGTCCACGGAACGACGATCGTCCGGCCGTCGTCATCGTCGCCGCCGGTATCCCCGTCTGACGATTGGTCGCCTCCGCCCGCCAGCCGGAGCTCGATTCCCGTCCGCCCGACCGTCGCCCGTTCGACGGCGCTCCACGGATCCGTCGGGACGACGCCCGCGTCCGGCCTGCAGGCGCCGAGGGCCTCCATGATCGCCCGCTCGATCTCCGGCGCCGACGCGCGGCCGATCGACCCCGCCTCCGTCTTGCGGCCCTGCAGGATCGCCTGCGAGACGTAGTAGCGCCATCGCTTGCCGTCCTTGGAGGCATGGCTCGGGCTCATCGCGTTGCCCCGGTCGTCGAACAGCCTGCCTGCCAGCGGCGCGGCACCCGTCGCGCCACAGCGGTTCTCGGCCCCGGGGCGGGTCCGGGCGGCCACGGTCGCCTGCACCGCGTCCCACAGCTCCCGCTCGACGATCGCGGGATGCTGGCCGTCGTGGAGGCGGTCCTTGTGGCGCAGCTTGCCGATGTAGACAGGGTTCGACAGCAGCTTGTGCAGGTGGCCGCGGAGGATCGGTCCCCCGCCGACGGTGCGTCCCGAACGGTCGGTCCGAACCGGCAACCGGACGCCCTCGCCGTCGAGCGCCTCCTTCAGGCGGACCACGCCACCGAGTTCGAGGTAGCGGCGAAACAGCGTCCGCACGAACGCGGCGTGCTCGGGGACGACCTTCAGCGCCCGATCCTCGGCCCGGTAACCGAGGGGCACGACGCCGCCCATCCACAGGCCCTTCTCCTTCGCGGCCGCGATCTTGTCCCGGATGCGCTCGCCCGTGACCTCGCGCTCGAACTGGGCGAAGGACAGCAGCACGTTGAGCGTCAGCCGGCCCATGCTGGTCGTGGTGTTGAACGATTGCGTGACCGATACGAAGGACACGCCATAGGCATCGAAGAGCTCGACGAGCTTGGCGAAGTCGGCGAGGGACCGGGTGAGTCGGTCGACCTTGTAGACCACGACGACGTCGGCGCGCCGGCGACGGACGTCGTCGAGCAACTTCCGCAGCGCCGGCCGTTCCATCGTCCCGCCCGAGAAGCCGCCGTCAAAGGCAGGCCGCGACGGCCGCCGCGACGCGGCCGTGGTCGTGCAGGGAGACGTCGGGATCGTCGACCGTCGAGGACGGCACGGTCCACCAGAACCGCTCGCCGAGGGCGATGAGGCCCTCGACATAGCCGGCCAGGTCGTCAGACGCGCGTCGGGCGAGTTGGGCATAGGCGGCGCCGAAAGCCCGCCATTCCCTCTGGTATTCAGCAATCGCGTCCTCGGCCTCCGGCTCCGGCTTCAGGTCGAGCAGCGCGGCAGGGCCGATCTCGCGGATGGGATAATGGCCGCGCGGGGGATGTTGGCGGTCATCGAGGCGGACGAGGGAAGGCGTCGAAACAAGCCGGACCCGCCGATAGCGACCGCGCTTGTTTGGCTCGGGCGATTGCTCTTCCCCCTCGTCCCTCTTCTTGCGCTCCATGCCGGAGGAAATGCGATCCGCCTCGGTCACCAGATGGGTGATCGCTCCGTTGGGCCGAGAGCTTCATGAAGACCTTGAAGGTCGAGGCCGTCTACCCAATGGCCTACGAGACCTTCCAGGACGTCATCGACGATCTTCCCCGGGTCATCGACGAGGTCTACAACGCCCAACGGCTCCATTCCGCCCTCGGCTATCGGAGCTCGCAGCAGTTCGAGGACCAACACCCCCGGCCGACCGTCAAATCAGCGGCCTGTTCCTTGTCCGCAGCCAGGGGCCCAATCCGCGTCGAACCAGCGACGCCCTGGCTTGGCGGCTACAGCGCGGAAAGGGCAGCCGGAATGTTCCTCACCTCGCCCCGGGTGCGACTTGGTCGACCGAAATGCGGATCGCGTGGCTGGCCCCGAAAGAAACCGCTGTGCAACTGCAGAAGATTCACCGGATCACAGGTCGAAAGGAACTGACATGAGCTTGACCCAAGCGCCCATGCACCGTGATTGGCTGAAGGCGCAGGCCTTTGCGCTTTGGGACTTTTTTCAGCGCGGGTTCATCGACCCGAAGGGTGGCTTCTTCGATCTGAAGCCTGACGGCCAACCCTTGGACAACATGGCGCAGGTGCATCCGATCCACATAGCTGCCCGTGCGGTCCACTGCTTCGCCATTGGCGCGCTCTTGGGCCGCCCGGGGTCGCACAACGTGGTTGATCATGGGATGGAGATGCTCTGGTCGCAGCACCGCGACCGCGCCAATGGCGGCTATTTCTGGTCGATGAAGGACGGCGTGCCGGTCGATGGGACGAAGCAGGGTTACGGACACGCCTTCGTGCTGTTGGCCGCGTCCTCAGGCAAATTGGTCGGCCACCCGATCGCCGACGCTCTGTTGGCGGATGTGACTGAGATTCTGCAATCCCGTTTCTGGGAGGAAGCTCCCGGCGCAATTGCGGAGGAATTCACTGCGGACTGGCAACCGTTGGGGGGTGCTTCATATCGCGGCCAGAACTCAAACATGCACCTGACCGAGGCGCTGATGGCGGCGTTCGAGGCAACGGGCGACACGGAGTATCTGCGCAAAGCGCGTCGGATTGCTGAGAGAGTGATCGGTCAGGCCGCCCACTCGGTTGGCTGGCGGGTGGCGGAGCACTTTCACTCCGACTGGAGCATCGACCGGGCTTATTACCACGCGAACGAAATGTTCCGTCCCGCAGGCACAACGCCCGGCCACTGGCTGGAATGGGCGCGCCTGATCTTGCAGCTTTGGGTCCTGGACGGCAAGCGCGAGACTTGGATGGTCGAGGCGGCGCAGGGCCTTTTCCGCCAATCCCTGACGCTGGGTTGGGACGCAGTGCATGGCGGATTCTTTTACACGCTGGATTGGCAGGACCAGCCTGCGAAGAGAATGAAGCTCTGGTGGCCGGCGTGCGAAGCTATCGGCGCGGCGCATTTCCTGAACGAGCTTTGCCCCTCGCCGGAATGGGAACCGGTCTACGTCCGGGTCTGGGATGTCCTCTCTTCGTCCTTCATCGACCGGAGAAACGGTGGTTGGCGCGAAGAGTTGACAGAAGACCTGAAGCCCTCCTTCACAATCTTTCCCGGCAAGGGCGACATCTACCACGCCCTGCAAGCTTGTCTGATCCCGCTTTATCCTGCGACGGGCAGCCTGACCCATGCCATCCTGACGAATCCCTGAGGAAACGTCATGAAGCTGTCCAACCAGACCCTGAAATATCGTCGCGCTCAGGTCGCGGTTCCCGGAGGAAATGGCCGCTGACCGCTTCGGCCATCGCCTCATCGTCAAGCGCCTGCCGAAGTTCCCGTTCCTGCTGGACGACGGCATCCATCGCCGGATGACGGCGAAGTTGTCGCTCGTCGACGCCCTCCGCGACGCGCATTTGATCGTCATCGCCACCTTCGGGCTCGATGCGAATGGCGTCGCGAAGATCGACGCGATCGCGCTGATGGCCGTCACCGACACCTGGATTCCGATCGAGCACTCCTTCCACGCCGAGTTGGTCGCCGCGCTGACGCGTCGCGGCGCGAGCTTACTCAAAGGGCCGCGCTATAACCTCGGCGCCGACCGGCCGCTCGCGGGCGCCGTCCGACAAGACGGCGCCGCGCCGGGCGCGCTCTACGCCGTCCCGCCGAAGGCGGAAGATGCCTACCGCTTCGCGCTCGACGCACTTGAGACCGATGGCGGTATGGCGTCGTGGGTTTGGAACGCCGGAATCGAAGCGGTTCCGGGGTTGCAATAGGTGACGCCGACCTGAGGGCGGCCACGCGACGGCCCGAGAGGAAAGGTGACGCTCACGACGCGATGACGATGCGCACGCCTGCCGCCTCGAGCGCGTCCTTCAGGCCGTCCGGGGGCGGCGCGTCGGTCACGAGTACGTCGAGCTGGTCGAGCGGCGCGACGACGGCGAAGCCGAGCCGACCGAACTTGGTCGAGTCGGCGATGACGATGGTGCGGCGCGCGGCGGCGATCATCGCCGCCATCATCGTCGCTTCCTCGATGTGGCTGGTCGAGCAGCCGCCCTCGGTGATGCCGCCCACGCCGATGACGGCGGTGTCGGCGACGATCTGCCGCGTGCCGACGAAGCCGACCGGGCCGATCGTGATGCGCGCGCCGCTGCGAATCTCGCCGCCGAGCAGATAAAGTGCGTTGAGCGCCTGCGCCGGGACGGCGGCGGGCAGGGAGAGGTTGTTGGTGACGACGGTAAGGCGCGTGAGCGCGCCGAGGCTGGCGGCGAACGTCACCGCCGTCGAGCCGCCGTTGACGATCAGGGTTTCGCCCGAGGCGATCAGGCGGGCGGCGGCGCGGCCGATGATTTCTTTTGCGCTTTGATGCGATGTCACTCGCTGTTCGAAGGGCGAATCTGCCGAGGCCATGCTTTCCGCAGGCACGGCGCCGCCGTGAATCCGACTGATCAGCCCGTGGTCGGCCAAGACGTCGAGGTCGCGGCGAATCGTGTCGAGCGAGACCTCGAATCGCGCGCTCATGTCGGTGACCGTTACCTGTCCCAGTTGTCGGACGAGGCGAACGATGTCGCCGCGCCGCTTCGCCGGAAGGGCGGAGTCGGAGGAATTTGGCTCGGTTTCGAGACGGCTCATCGAGGGGGCCTTGCCCGGTCTGGAGGGTCCTCCCATGCCTTTCCTCCCGCGCCTTGACAAGCGGACGGCCCGCCGTCCGGTGCCAATGTCGCACAAAAACGCATAATATCCTCGATATCGTTCTTGACAATGCTGGTTTATGCGACTTAATGGGCACTGTTCGGCCAACTAGCTGCGAGAAACGCGCAAGGGCCGGCGTAATGTGGAGGAAACACATGCTCGACGGCAGGTGCGACGATTTTCGGGCGGCGGGTCCGCCGCGGCCGGACCGCGAATGGCGGGCCGGACGTGACGGCTGCCGCAACGGCGCGTCCCATGGGAGGAAACAATGAGCCTTAAAAGATCTCTAACGTATTTGTCGGCCGTCGCGACCGTTCTCGCGCTCTGCACCGGCGCTGCGATCGCCGACACGACGCTTGAATTCGCGCAATGGTGGGAGCCGGAAATGCCGGCGGGCGCGCTGCGCGGCATCATGAACGACTTTGAAGCCGCCAATCCCGGCATCAAGGTCAAGCTCATCAGCGGGCCGTATTCCGCGACGCACGACCAGATCGTCGCCGGCGCCGCCTCGGGCACGCTCAGCGACGTCGTCGGCCTCGACGGCGCCTGGGTCAACGGCCTCGCCAAGCAGGGCGCGATCGCCCCGCTGGACCCGCTGATGGACGCGGCGAAATACGACCGCTCGCAGATCGCCGACATCATCAAGGTCGACGGCAAGAGCTACATGTTCCCGCTCGCCTCGTTCGTCTATCCGGTCTTCATCAACCTCGACCTCGCCAAGGCCGCCGGCGTCGATAGGCTGCCGTCGACCCGCAACGAGTTCGCGGACGCCGCCAAGAAGATGACGCACCCGGACAAGAACCAGTACGGCTGGGTGTTGCCGCTGTCGCTGCAGACGCCCAACGGCATCCAGAACGACGTGATGTCCTGGGTCTGGGCCTCCGGCGGGTCGATGCTGAAGGACGGCAAGCCGGACCTCGAAAACCCGGGCGTGGTCGGCGCGCTCGAATTCGTCAAGTCGCTCAACGACGCCGGCGTGATCTCGCCCGGCATCGACGCGACAAAGGAGCAGGACAAGGTCGAGCAGTTCGTCAACGGCCGCGTCGGCATGATGATCGACTCGCTCGCCCACATCAACCTGATCCGCAAGCGCAACCCCAACCTGCACTTCGGCATCTCGGCCCTGCCGGCGGTCGAAGGCTACGCCGGCAAGCGCGGATTGCCCTACGCTTCCTGGGGCATCGGCATCAGCGCCAACAGCAAGCACAAGGAGGAGGCTTGGAAGCTCGTCGCCTACCTGATGAGCCCGGAGGTCAACGGCAAGCTGGTATCGCTCGCCAACGCCTTCCCGGGCAACGTGAACGCCAAGCCCGACTTCTCGAAGTCGGATCCGCTGTTCGCCGAGGCGTTCAAGATCTTCCAGGCGGGCAAGCTGGCCAACGAGTTCGTCGGCCTGCCCGTCGCCGAGCAGCTGATGCGGGAGATGGACGTCGAAGTGCAGAAGATGCTCGCCGGCCAGGAGACCCCGCAGCAGGTCGTCGCGAACACGCAGAAGGAATGGCTCGCGGACTTCGCGAAGTAATCCGCGGCGCGCAAGCCTTGCCTCGAGGACCCCGGCGGCGGGACGCATCGCTCCCGCCGCCAATTCGGCGAACCCTCGCCGCGCCCGTCGCGACGTTCGAAGCGATCCCCCATCTTGGCCAGTGAAGGACCGATGAGCGTGCAAGCGACCCTCAGCCGCCGGGCTTTCGTCTCCTACGCGACGAGGCGGAAGCTGGTGCCCTACGCCTACGTGGCCCCGGCCATGGCATTGTTCGCGCTGCTGATGCTGTACCCGATGATCGCCGTCTTCCGCTATTCGCTGATGGACGGCGCGATCATCAAGCGGAACCCGACCTTCGTCGGCTTCGCCAATTACGTTGCGAATTTCGAGAACCCCGTGTTCTGGCAGGCGGTGGGGCAGACGCTCTACTTCACCTCGCTCAGCGTGATCTTCCACCTCGCGATCGGCATGGGTTTCGCGCTTCTCCTCAACAGCCCGCTCGTCAATCCGACGCTGCGCAGCCTCCTGCGCACGCTCTACGTCCTGCCGTGGCTCTTCACCGCCGTCATCATCGCGATCATCTGGCGCCTGTTGCTCGACCCCGAAGGGGTCATCAACGCCATCCTGATGGCGTTGCACGTCGTCGGCCACAAGGTCGAGTGGTTCTCCTCGACGACGACCGCGCTCGACGCGCTGACCTTCGTGAACGTCTGGGCCGGCTACCCGCTCTACATGGTCAGCCTGCTCGCCGGCCTCCAAGGCGTGCCCAAGGAGCTCTACGAGGCGGCGGGAATCGACGGCGCCAACGCGATCGAGAAATTCCGGTTCATCACGGTGCCGCAACTCACGCCGATCATCATCAGCATCGCCTTGCTCGACTTCATCTGGACGATGCAGGTGTTTCCGCTGGTCTGGACGATCACCGGCGGCGGGCCGATCTATTCGACCGAGGTGATGAGCACCTACACCTACAAGCAGGCGTTCGCGGACTACGATTTCTCGATGGCCTCGTCGAGCGCGATCTGCATCCTGCTGATGTCGCTGAGCGCGACCTATTTCTACGTCAAGCACCAGAAGGCGCAGTGACCGACGATGACCAAGCGCTCCCGCCTCAAGAGCTTGGCGCCGACGGCGCTGACCTATCTCGGGCTCGCGGTCGGCCTCGTCTATGCCGGCTTTCCGATCCTGTGGATGCTGTTCGCCTCGCTGAAATCGAACACGGAAATCTTCGAGCTGCCGCCGCGCCTGCTGCCTCGGCATTTCACGCTGGAGGCGTATTTCACCATCTTCGCCGACCCGATCAAGGTCCGCTTCTTCGTCAACAGTTACCTCGTCTCCGGCGTGGTCACGCTGCTGACGGTGCTGATCGCCATCCTGTCGGCCTACGCGTTCAGCCGCTATTCGTTCCGCTTCAAGGCCCTTCTCAACGTGTTCGTCATCAGCACGCAGACCGTGCCGCCAATCACGCTGCTCATCCCCTATTTCGGCATGGTGGTCGCGTTCCGCATCTTCGACACCTATTACGCGCTGATCCTGACCTACATGGTTTTCACGCTGCCCTACGCGATCCTCCTGATGACCGGCTACCTGAACACCCTGCCCAAGGAACTGGACGAAGCGGTGCTGGTCGACGGCGGATCGAGCTGGACGGCGCTCTGGCGCGTGCTCGTGCCGATCTCCATCCCCGGCATCGTCGCGACCGCCGTCTATACGTTCCTGCTCGCCTGGAACGAATTCCTGTTCGCCCTCACGCTGACCAAGTCGATGGAAATGCGCACCGTCCCGATCGGCATCGAACTCCTCATGGGCCAGCACGCCTACGAATGGAACCAGATGATGGCGATGAGCGTGCTCGGCTCGCTGCCGCTGCTCGTGCTCTTCCTGCTCGCGCAGCGCTATTTCTTGGCGGGCATGACCGCCGGCTCTGTCAAGGCCTGACGGACGTGGCGACGCTCCCTCAACGATCGCGCCTGGGCTCGAGGGCCGGCGCATGAGCGCCTCGCTCGACGGGGCCGCGCCGGATGCGCCGTGGCGGCGGGCCTATGAGGCGCTCGCCGCCGCTGTGCCCGACTTCGCCGCCGGCGCGAAGCCCATGCTCACCGGCTTCGCCGCCTGCGTCGACAAGCGAGTCGATCTGCACGCCCTGGCGACGGCGCTGAGCCGCGAGCCCGGCGGCGCCGCGTTGTTCGAGGGAATCATGCGCCGCGCCAAGGCCGGGCGTGGCGGCGAGATGCTCGTCGACTGGCCCGACGGCCCGCAATTCCTTGACCCCTTCGCCGAACCCGGCCCCGGCACGATCGGCGGCACCTCCGCCCAGGCCGCCTGGACCCTCGCCCGTCTCGGCGCGCCCGTCATCATGGCGCTGAGCGACCGCAGCGCGAGGCAACTGGCGACGCTGCATCCGGCCGTCAAGCTGATCGACGCGGCGGGCGAGCTGATCGCGGCCGGCGACGCGAAGCCCGCGGGCGCGGGAAAGCCGGCGCATTACATCGTCGAATATTCGGCGGGGCGCCAGCTCCCCGGCTTCACGCCCGACCGCTCGACCCGCATCATCGTCCGCTTCGCCGACGAGGATCTCGAAGACGACGCCACGTTCGAGCGTCACGGCCGCGCGCTGGCGGGCAGCGCCGGCGTCGCGCTGCTGTCGAGCCCGAACGGCGTCGGCGCGGACCGCCTGCCGCACGCGCTCGACATGATGGCTTCGTTCGCAAGCGCCTGGAAGGGCGCCGGCATCCTCGTGCATCTGGAGCTCGGCGAATATCCGGTGCCCGGCGCGCTCGAGGCGACGCTGGACCGCATGGACGGCGCCGTCACCTCGATCGGGCTCAATTTCAACGAACTCGCCTCGATCGGCGTGGACCCGGTGGACTTGGAGGCGCAGCTCGCCGACTTCGCCGACCGCCACGGCCTTTCGCGCCTCGCCGTCCACGCCGACCCTTGGGCGCTGGCGCTGACGCGCGGAGACCCGGAGCGCGAACTCGACGCGCTCGCCATGGGCTGCCTCCTCGCCTCCGCGCGCGCCGAGGCGGGCGAACCCATCGCCACCCCACGCGCGCCCGCCGCCGCCGCTTTCTCGAAGCCGCCGCGCCCGCCGATCTCGCGGCGCGCCGACTCGCCCTGGCGCATCGCCTGCTGCGCGGCGCCCTATCTGCGCGGCCCGGCCTCGACGCTCGGCCTCGGCGACACGTTTACCGCCGGGACGATGCTCGTCCACGCGCGGGCGAGGCGCGAGGCGGTGCTCGCCAATCTGCCGGACCTCTTCGCCGAATCGGGCGGCGCGCCGCCGTCCGGCCGGCCCATCGACGTCGAAATGCCGAGGTGACCATGGCCGCGGTGAGTTTGCGAGGGCTCAAGAAGAATTTCGGCGCGGTGAGCGTCATCAAGGACGTCGATCTCGAGATCGGCGACGGCGAGTTCGTCGTGCTCGTCGGCCCCTCCGGCTGCGGCAAGTCGACGATTCTGCGCATGGTCGCGGGGCTGGAGGCGATCAGCGGCGGCGAGGTGAGGATCGGCGGCGAGGTCGTCAACGACATGTCGCCCAAGGAGCGCAACATTGCGATGGTGTTCCAGAGCTACGCGCTCTATCCGCACATGACGGTGCGCGAGAACATGGGCTTCTCGCTCAGACTTGCGCGCGCGCCGCGCGCCGAGGCGGCGGCGAAGATCAAGCGCGCCGCCGACATCCTCGGCCTCGGCGAACTGCTGGAGCGAAAGCCGCGCGAGCTCTCCGGCGGCCAGCGCCAGCGCGTCGCCATGGGCCGGGCGATCGTGCGCGACCCGGCGGCCTTCTTGTTCGACGAGCCGCTCTCCAACCTCGACGCGGCGCTGCGCGTGCAGATGCGGGTCGAACTCGCCGAACTCCACAACCGGCTGGGGTCGACGATGATCTACGTCACCCACGACCAGGTCGAGGCGATGACGCTGGCGCAGAAAATCGCGGTCTTCAACCAGGGCCGGCTCGAGCAATTCGCCACGCCGGCCGACCTCTACAATCGGCCGCGCAACCTCTTCGTCGCCCGCTTCATCGGCTCGCCGCAGATGAACGTGCTGCAAGGGCGGGTCAAGGCGGCGCGCGACGGGCGGGTGGCCGTGTCCCTGGCGCACGGCGGCGAGATCGCCGTCGAGTCCGGGCCGCTCCCTTTGGCGCCGGGCCAGCCGGTTCAGGTTGGCATCCGACCGGAGGCGCTCGCGCCGGCCGACGAAGGCGCGCTGGTGGGAAGCGTGCGCCTCGTCGAATATCTCGGCGGCCTGACGATGGTGCATGTCGCGCACGGCGCGGAGGAGTCTTTCGTGGTGCAGCTGCCCGGCGATTTCCGCGCCGGCCTCGGCGACACGGTGCGCTTCGACGCCGCGGCCTCGGGCGTGCATCTGTTCGACGCCGGCGGCCTGCTCGTGGCGGCGGGCACGCGATGACCTATTGCATCGCCGCCGCCGAGGGGCGGGTGTCGTCGCGCGCCTCACCGGCGCCACCGCCCCGTGACTCCACTCTCAAGAACGACAGCCAAGGAAAAACCCATGTTCCGCCTCGACAAGAAACTCGCGAAAATCCGCTCCGGTCAATACGCAAAGGGCGACTTCATCATCGCCGACGCCAAGGACGGCGACATGTCCAACCCGATCCCCGGCACCGGGCCGATCCGCGCGGCCGACGGCAGCGTCGCGCGCTTCCGCACCCGCGCCGAGTTCCTCGACCAGATCACGCAGATCGTCCACCAGGACCTGCTGGACATCATGCTGGTCTCCGCCTCCAACCTCGAGCTTCTGCACGAGGCGAAGGCGTTCAAGGGCAGCGCCGTGAAGCCGGCGTTCCGCGCCAACGACACGACGGACATTTGGGGCGCCCGGCCGGGGGCCTACGGCAAGTCGGCTTCGCGCCCGTTCCGCACGGCCAACGTCGGCCATGTCGCCGAGGCCAAGCTCACCGACCTCGGGCTCTATTCCATCACCTTCGTCAACGATGTGGAGGCGGACCTGCGCTCGCTCGAGGCGTTCAAGGATTTCCGCCTCGACGCCGAGGCCAACGGGATCAAGTATTTCCTCGAAGTGTTCAACCCGAATGTCGACGCGAAAATCGCGCCGGAGCTGGTCTGGCAGTTCGTCAACGACAACCTCACGCGTTCGTTGTCGGGCGTGCTGCGGCGCGCGCGGCCGGAATTCCTGAAATATCCTTTCAACGGCCCGAAGGCGCTCGAGGAGCTCGTCGCTTTCGATCCTCAGCTCGTCGTCGGCGTGCTCGGCGGCGGCTCCGGCACGACGCGCGACACGTTCGAATTGCTCTACCAGGCGGAGAAATATGGCGCGCGCGTCGCCTTGTTCGGACGCAAGATCAACAACGCCGAGAGCCAGCTCGACATCGTCCGATACATGCGCGCGGTCGCCGACGGCGAGATGAAGCCGCTCGAGGCGGTGCGTGCCTATCACAGCACGCTCAAGACTAAGAAGATCGCGCCGGTGCGCCCGCTCGAAGAGGACGGCCAAGTGACCGAGCCCGTGCTGAAGGAAGCGGCTTCGTCATAGTGACCTGACCCCGGCAAACTCCTCCAGTTGACGCTAGAGTCCGGCCCCGATTGAGGACCGGACGATGAAGCGCAGCAGGTTCACGGAAGATCCGGCGATCGAACGATTCGCCGCGCCGACGCGCACGCAATTCGTCGCGGTGCGGAGCACCCGGATTTCCGACGCGCCGCCATCCAAGCATGCCCGACGACGCCCGTCGCCGGCGCAGGCCCGGTTTCGCCGCCCGGACGCTCGTCGCTCGACCCACGCGACATTCGCGACGATCGAGCTCGACCGGCCTGGTCCCCGACGGACTCGGGGCGAGCACGGGCGCACCGGATCGGGACCTCGCGGACCGACGCTCGGCGGCGCGGCAATTCGGTGGCTCCGTCTCCGCCGCGGTCACCGCCGCGGCGCGACGGTCGCCTCGGCCTCCTTCGGCTCGCCGACGATGGCGACGATCGTC
>JAGWKJ010000291.1 GCA_028865375.1 Hyphomicrobiales bacterium
TTCCGCCGCATCGCCAGCGTGCGCAACCGCAGCGCGTTGAGCTTGATGAAGCCCTGCGCATCCTTCTGGTCGTAGGCGCCCTGATCGTCCTCGAAGGTGACGAGATCCTGCGAATAGAGTGAGTACGGCGAGGTACGGCCGACGACGATGACGTTGCCCTTGTAGAGCTTGAGGCGCACCGAGCCGCTGACAAATTCCTGCGATTTGTCGATGGCGGCCTGCAGCATCTCGCGCTCGGGCGCGAACCAGAAACCGTAATAGACGAGCTCGGCGTAGCGCGGCATCAGCTCGTCCTTGAGGTGCGCGGCGCCGCGGTCGAGCGTGATCGATTCGATCGCGCGATGCGCGGCGAGCAGGATCGTGCCGCCGGGCGTCTCGTACATGCCGCGGGATTTCATGCCGACGAAGCGGTTCTCGACGAGGTCGAGCCGCCCGATGCCGTTGGCGCGCCCGAGCTCGTTGAGCCTTGCGAGCAGCGTCGCGGGCGACATCGCGACGCCGTCGACGGCGACGGCGTCGCCCTTCTCGAACGCGATCTCGACGAGCGTGGCCCGGTCCGGCGCCTCTTCTGGCGACAGCGTGCGGGAGAAGACGTAGTCGGGGACTTCCTGCGCCGGATCTTCCAGCACCTTGCCCTCCGAGGACGCGTGCAGGAGGTTTGCGTCGACCGAGAACGGCGCCTCGCCGCGCTTGTCCCTCGCGATCGGGATCTGGTTCTTCTCGGCGAAGTCGATCAGCGCCGTGCGCGACGCGAAGGTCCATTCGCGCCACGGCGCGATGACCTTGATGTCGGGATTCAGCGCATAGGCCGACAGCTCGAACCGCACTTGGTCGTTGCCCTTGCCGGTCGCGCCGTGGGCGACCGCGTCGGCGCCGACTTCGGCCGCGATCTCGACGAGCCGCTTGGCGATCAGCGGGCGGGCGATCGACGTGCCCAGCAGGTAGAGGCCCTCGTATTGCGCGTTGGCGCGGAACATCGGGAACACGAAGTCGCGCACGAATTCCTCGCGCAGGTCTTCGATGAAGACATGTTCCGGCTTCACGCCGAGCAAGATCGCCTTGTCGCGCGCCGGTCCCAACTCGTCGCCCTGGCCGAGGTCGGCGGTGAAGGTCACCACCTCGCAGCCATAGGTCTGTTGCAGCCACTTCAGGATGATCGACGTGTCGAGGCCGCCCGAATAGGCGAGAACGACGCGCTTGACCTTGGATTTCGGCTTGGACATGGGGCACCCCGGCGGACGCGCCCTTATAGTGTCGCGACGGCCGCGCGCAACGGTCGCGGACGGGTCAGGACTTCGGCCGGTCGATCAGGAACGCCCAAAGGACCTGCGCCAACAGGATCGACGACAGGCCGCCGAGCAGCACGTCCGACAGATAGTGCCCGCCAAATGCCATTCGCAGCAGGCCGACGGCCGCGCCGAAGGCGATCGCCGCGGCCACCGCCGGCGCTTGCCATGGCGGCGGCGCGAGCGAAGCCGGCGCGACGAGGAAGAAGGCGCCGGACGCTTCGCCGGAAGGAAACGAGCAATTCGTCGCGCATGCGCCGTCGTGGAGTTCCCAAGGCCTGAACGCGTCCGGGCCGCCGAATTGCGCCGTTTGATACGGTCTTGGCCGATGCCAATGGTCTTTGAGGACGACATTGACCAAGAGGCCCGGCCCCAAGATCAGCGCCAAGGCGACGTAGGCTGTCTTGCGCCCGTCGGGCGCGGGTCCCCGCCAGCCGAAAAACCGCTTGGCGAGGTAAAGCGCAAGGAACGCGACCGCGACGAGGATGGGAAGCCAGATGCCGATCTTGCGCGCGAGCCGTCCCAGCGGGACATCGCCGATCCAGCGACCATGATCGAAGAACGGCGCCGCGGCGCTCAAGTCCAATTCGGGCCGGGCGGCGAACAGCGCCATGACCGACGCCGTCAGCGCGATCGTCAGCGCGAACCGGCGCGCCAAGGGCGAGTTCATGGGTCGAGACGCCGGACGCCGGCGAACGTGGTCACCGTCGCCAACGCCATCGCGGCGAACAGCGCGATGACCGGGAGTTCGACCCGGTCGAGGTTGTGAACCTTGACGCCGGTCGAAATGCCGAAGTCTGCGAGCCGTGGATCGACGAAGCCGAGCACGCCGATGAGCGCGAGCGCCAAGCCGCCCCACGTCAAGGTCCTTGCCGCCGCGGTAAGGCCGAGTTCGCGCGTTTGCACCGCGGAGAGACCCCAGCGCGCCGCCCAGCGGCCGATCGCAAAGCCGATCGCGGCCTGGACGACCATGGTGCCGAGGCCGAACATCAAGCCCGGCGCGAAGCCCAGCCACGGCGAGGGCATGGCGGGCGCGAGCACGCCATAGAGGATGAGCGCGAAGGCGCCGAAGCCCCAACCGGCCAGAAAGCCATGCAGGGCCGGCATCCATACCGGCGCGTCATGCACCGCCACGGGGGCGGTGAACGGTCGCAAGTGCGGCAAGGCGTGCCGGCGGGAGATGAACAGTCCGCCCGCCACCATGGCGACGCCGACGATGATGGCGACCCAGCCGCCCAAGGCGGCGGTCGTGAACCATCCCGACAGCCCGAACCACGCGAGTTCGCTGGCGATCGCGCGTTGCAGCGTGAAGGCGGCCGAAAAGGTCAGGCCTGCCGCCAGCCCCGCTCGGCTCGAATAGCCGCCGACCGCGTAGGAATACGTGATCGGCCACGTATGTTCGTCGGGCGTGACGCCGTGGACGATGCCCAGAAGGAAGGCCGTCATCAGGTCGATGCCTAGCGATACGTGAGCCGGATCCCAGAGATTCATCGTTCGTACCCGGACCTTCTTCGATCACCAAGTCGCCGACGGCGGCGCGCCGTCGAGCGCTTCCGCCAACCGCGAAATGACTCCGCGGCTCGTGCCGACCGGCAGCGCGCCGCGCCCGAAGAAACCGGATTCGGCGATTTCTGCATCGGGCGCCTTCGGAGACGAGCGATGCGCGTCCTCGAAGACATAGCACGCGACGTGGTCGCGCGGCGACGCGGCGACGTTGTGGTAAAAGCCCAACAACCGCGGCGCCTTCGTGACGACCAGATTGCCTTCCTCCGCCATTTCACGGACGAGCGCGTCCAAGGCCGTTT
>JAGWKJ010000292.1 GCA_028865375.1 Hyphomicrobiales bacterium
CAGGCGATGGCGCGCAAGGCGCTCGACGACGGCCTCGTGCGCTCCGACGAATCGCGCGGCTGGCGCGGACCGGTGGCGCAGGTCGCGCCGGGCTCCGACTGGGGCGTCACGCTGGGCGACCAGAAGGCCTTCGCCGACCTCGCGCCGTGGCGGCTGGCCCTGGTGCTCAACGTCGGCCCGACGGGCGCCACCGTCGGCTTGCAGCCCGGCCGCGACCGCTCCGGCGCGCTGTCGCCCGCGCGCGACACGCTGCTGGTGACCCAGGGCGGCGTCGCCTGGACGCGCAAGCCCGTCGCCTCCGCGCTGAAGCCCGGCGACGTGGTCTACGTCGAGCCGCTGGCCGACAAGCCCGGCGAGGCGCGGCTGCGCCAGATCCCCAAGATCGAGGGCGCCTTCGTCGCGATGGACCCCTACACGGGCCGCGTGCTGGCGATGGTCGGCGGCTTCTCGTTCGACGAATCGCAGTATAACCGCGCCGTGCAGGCGCAGCGCCAGCCGGGATCCTCGTTCAAGCCGTTCGTCTACGCCACCGCGATCGACAACGGCTACACGCCGTCCTCGATCATCCTCGACGCCCCCATCGAGGTCCAGCAGCCCGACGGCACGATCTGGTCGCCGCAGAACTTCGAGCACAAGTCGGGCGGCCCGCACACGTTGCGCTACGCGGTCGAGCATTCGATCAACCAGATGACGGTGCGCCTCGCGCAGGACATCGGCATGCCGCTGATCGCCGATTACGCGAAGCGCTTCGGCATCTACGACGACATGCTGCCCGTGCTGGCGATGTCGCTGGGCGCGGGCGAGACGACGCTGATGCGGCTCTCGGCCGCTTACGGGATGCTCGACAACGGCGGCGTGCGGATCACGCCGACCCTGATCGACCGCATCCAGGACCGCTGGGGCCACACGATCTACCGCCACGACCAGCGCAAGTGCGAAGGCTGCAACGCCGCACATTGGGGGAACGGCCTGCCCGAGCCGACGCTCGTCGACGACAGTCCGCGCGTGATCGACCCGATGACGGCCTACCAGATCACCTCCATCCTGCAGGGCGTCATCACGCGCGGCACCGGCCAGGTGATCGCTTCGCTCCACCGCAACCTCGCGGGCAAGACGGGCACCACCAACCAGGCCAAGGACCTTTGGTTCATGGGCTATTCGCCCAACCTCGTGGCCGGCGTGTTCCTCGGCTACGACAAGCCTTCGCCGCTGGGCAACAATTCGACGCAGGCCGCCTTCTACGCCGCGCCGATCTTCCGCGACTTCATGGGCGCCGCGCTCAAGGGCAAGCCCGACGCGCCGTTCCCGATCCCCGCCGGCATCAAGCTCGTCTCGGTCGATCCCCACACCGGCTTGCGCGCGCGCGGCCCCGGCTCGATGCTGGAAGCCTTCAAGCCCGGCACGGAGCCGCCGGACGGCTATTCGACCTCGCCGATCGGGCCAACCGCGGGATCGGGCGTGACGATCTCGCCGGCCTCCAGCGTCGTGATGGGCTCGGGCACCGGCGGGCTGTATTGACGCCCGCCCGCCGCGTCACAGCACGCGGCCGGGGTTCAGCGTGTCGTTGGGGTCGAGCGTGCGCTTGATGGCGCGCATCATCGCCAACGCGGTCGGGTCCTTGGTGCTGGCCAGCAGGTCGCGCTTCAGCCGGCCGATGCCGTGTTCGGCCGAGATCGAACCGCCGAGCCCCAGCACGACCGCGTGGACCGCCTCGTTCATCTCGTCCCAGCGCGCCAGGAACGCCGCCTTGTCGGCGCCGACGGGCTGCGACACGTTGAAGTGAACGTTGCCGTCGCCCAGATGGCCGAACGCGCAGACGCGGGCGTCCGGCACGACGCGCAAGGCGGCCGCCGACGCCCGCTCGATCAGTTCGGGCGTCTTCGACACGGGCACGCTGACGTCGTGCTTGATCGAGCCGCCCTGCGGCTTCTGCGCCTCGGGCAGGAACTCGCGCAGCCGCCACAGCGCCGCGCGCCGCGCCTCGCTCGCCGCCACGGTGGCGTCGAGCACGAGGCCGCGCCCGGCGGCGTCCGCCAGCAACGTCGCCATCGCGTCGTCGAGCGGCGCCTCGGCCTGCGACACCGCCTCGACCAGCGCGTACCAGGGCGCGGGCGCGCCCAGCGGGTCGCGCTCGGAGGGAAACGCCGAGGTCACGAACTCGACCGCGATGCGCGGCAGCAGCTCGAAGCTCGACACGGTGGCGGGCAGCGTGGCGCGCGCCAGGTCCAGCAAGCCGAGCGCGGCGGCGGGCGAGGACACGGCGGCGAACGCGGTCGCCCGCGCACGCGGGCGGGGAAACAGCTTCAACGTCGCGGCGGTGACGATCCCCAGCGTGCCTTCGGAGCCGATCAGCAGGTTGCGCAGGTCGTAGCCCGTGTTGTCCTTGCGCAGGCCCGACAGCAGATTCGTCACGCGCCCGTCGGCGAGCACCGCCTCGACGCCGAGCGTCAATTCGCGCGCGTTGCCATAGGCGATCACGTTCACGCCGCCCGCGTTGGTGGCGAGATTGCCGCCGATGGTGCACGAGCCCTCCGACGCCAGCGCGAGCGGGAACAGGCGGTCCGCCGCCTCCGCGGCGGACTGCGCGGCGGCGAGCGTGACGCCCGCCTCGACCGTCATCGTCATGCCTTCGGGGTCGATCGCGCGCACGCGGTCGAGCCGGCGCAGCGACAGCACGATTTCCCGCCGGTCGCCGGCCGGCGACTGGCCGCCGACGAGGCCGGTGTTGCCGCCTTGCGGGGTCACCGCGATCCGCGCGGCGTCGCACAGCGCGAGCACCTGCGAGACCTCGCGCGTCGCGGCCGGGCGCACCACCGCGCGCGCGCGGCCGTGGTAGAGGTCGCGCGGGTCGGCTTCGTAGCCGGCGCGGTCGATCGGGTCGACCAGCACGTTGGCGGCGCCCACGATGGCCGCGATGCGCTCGAGGATCGGGTCCGTCATCCAAGCAATCTCCTGCGCGCGCGCGGCGCCCTCGGCCTCTCGAAGGCCGCGACGATCTCGATATGGGCGGAGAACGCGAACTGGTCCAGGCCCG
>JAGWKJ010000293.1 GCA_028865375.1 Hyphomicrobiales bacterium
CCGTCTATGGCGCGCCCCGCGACATCGCGGCGCGCGCGTTCGGCTTCGGCGTCGACGCGATCACGATCTCGGGCCCGGTGCAGCTCAAGGTCGAGGACGTCCTGAAAGCCGCCGCGATCCCCGCCACCGCCTCGCTGCCCTTCCTCGACGCCGCCGCGGCGCGCGACCGCATCGCCGCCATTCCGATGGTGCGCGAGGCGACCGTCCGCAAGCTCTATCCCGACCGCCTGTTGGTGACGCTCGTGGAACGCGCGCCCGCCGGCGTCTGGCAGGACGCGGGCAAGCTGCGCGTGGTGTCGGCCGACGGCACGCCGTTCGAGAGGTTCGACGACATGCGGCTGGCCGGTCTGCCCTACGTCGTGGGACCCGGCGCCGCCGCGCATCTGGCGGAATACGAGGCCATCCGCGCCGCCGCTGGCGAACTGAAGCCGCGCATCCGCGCCGGCGTCTACGTCGGCGACCGGCGCTGGAACCTCGCGATGACCGACGGCACCAGCGTGCTGCTGCCCGAGGACGACCCGCAAGCGGCGATGAAGCGCCTGCTGGCGCTCCAGCGCGACGGCCAGATCCTCGACAAGGACGTGACCGCCATCGACCTGCGCGAGGGCGACCGCGCCTTCGTGCGGCTGTCGCCCGCCGCCGCCGCCGAACGCGAGAAGGCCCTCGCCTCGAAGAAAAAGACCAAGGGAGGCTGAACGCTTGAACGCCCCGTTCCATGCACCGCGCCTCCGACCGCTGTCGCCCCGCAAGGCGGCCTTGATCTCCGTCGTCGACCTCGGCACGTCCAAGGTCGCGTGCCTGATCGCGAGCTTGCAGCCGCTGCCCGCGTCGGCGGCCGGGCCGGGACGCACCCATCGCGCGCGCGTGCTGGGCGTCGGCCACCACCGGTCCCGCGGCCTCAAGGGCGGCCAGATCGTCGATCTCGAACTCGCCGAGCAATCGATCCGCCACGCGGTCGACGCGGCCGAGCGCATGGCCGGCGTGCAGGTCGAGAGCCTGATCGCCTCGCTGCCGGGCGGCAGGCTGGGCTCGCAATTGTTCACCGCGCGGGTCGCCGTCGACGGCCGCGCGATCGGCGACGGGGCGGTCCACCGCGTGCTCGAGGCCGCCTCGGCGGCCGGATCGGGACGGGGACGGGCGTCGCTGCACGCGCTGCCCATGGGCTTCGGCGTCGACGACGCGGCGGGCGTGCGCGATCCGCGCGGCATGGCCGGGCGCGAGCTCGGCGCCGACCTGCACGTCGTCTCCTGCGACGCCGGCCCGGCGCGCAACCTGATGCTCGCGATCGAGCGCTGCCACCTCGGCGTCGAGGCGCTGGTCGCCGCTCCCTACGCCGCGGGCCTGGCGACGCTGACGGAAGACGAGGCCGAACTCGGCGCCGCCGTGGTCGATTTCGGCGCCGGCACGACCTCGGTGGGCGTGTTCCAGGGCGGCCGGCTCGGCCACGTCGACGCGGTCGCGGTGGGCGGCCTGCACGTGACGATGGACGTCGCGCGCGGACTGGGCGTGCCGATGGCGGAGGCCGAGCGCCTCAAGACCCTTCACGGCGGCATCGCGGCCTCGGCCAGCGACGAGCGCGACATGATCGCGCTCGAGGGCGGAACCGAAGACGGACCGCCCCAATACGTCGCCCGCGCGCAGCTCGTGCGGATCGTGCGTCCCCGCGTCGAGGAAATCCTCGAGCTCGTGCGCGACCGCCTGACCAAGGCGGGCTTCGCGGCGCAGGCCGGACGCCGGGTGGTGCTGACCGGCGGCGGATCGCAACTCGCCGGGCTCGCCGACCTCGCGCGGACGTACCTTTCGGGCGACGCCCGCATCGGCCGTCCGACCGGCGTCGACGGATTGCCGGAGGCGGCGCGCAGCCCCGCTTTCGCCGCGGCGGCGGGTCTGGTCGCGTATCCGCAAGCCGCGGGGCTCGAACATTTCGAGCCGTCCCGCGGTCGGGACGCCGGCGGCTTGGCGGGCGACGGCTACGTCGCGCGCGTCGGCCGCTGGTTGAGGGAGAGTTTCTAGGCGCTCGCGCCGCGTATCGCGTCGGGCCCCCGATCGGGTCCGGAGATTCGATTTACCAAGGCGCGTCGGTCGGGCGCCGCGCATCGAAAGGGCCAGTCATGTCGATCAATTTGCAAGCGCCGGAACTGCGGGAACTGAAGCCGAGGATCATGGTCTGCGGCGTCGGCGGCGGCGGCGGCAACGCCGTCAACAACATGATCGCGTCGGGCCTCACCGGCGTCGACTTCATCGTCGCCAACACCGACGCGCAGGCGCTCACCTCGTCGCGCGCCGAGCGCATCGTCCAGATGGGACTGCAGGTCACCGAGGGACTGGGCGCCGGCTCGAAGCCCGAGGTCGGCCGCGCCGCCGCCGAAGAGGCGCTCGACGAGATCCGCGACCACCTGCAGGGAGCGCACCTGTGCTTCGTCACCGCCGGCATGGGCGGGGGCACCGGCACCGGCGCAGCGCCCGTCGTGGCCCGCGCCGCGCGCGAAATGGGCATCCTCACCATCGGCGTCGTGACCAAGCCGTTCCAGTTCGAGGGCAACAAGCGGATGCGGATCGCCGAGGCCGGCATCGCCGACCTGCAGGCCTCCGTCGACACGCTGATCGTGATCCCCAACCAGAACCTGTTCCGCGTCGCCAACGAGCGCACCACCTTCGCCGAGGCCTTCGCCATGGCCGACCAGGTGCTGCACGCCGGCGTGCGCTCGATCACCGACCTGATGGTCCTGCCGGGCCTGATCAACCTCGACTTCGCCGACGTCCGCACGGTGATGACCGAGATGGGCAAGGCGATGATGGGCACCGGCGAGGCCTCGGGCGAGGACCGCGCCCTGATGGCCGCCCAGAACGCCATCGCCAATCCGCTGCTCGACGAGGTGTCGCTGAAGGGCGCCAAGGCGGTGCTGGTCAACGTCACCGGCGGCCTGGACATGACCCTCCTGGAAGTCGATGAGGCCGCCAACGCCATCTCCGAGCAGGTGGACCCCGAGGCCAACATCATCTTCGGCGCGGCCTTCGATCCG
>JAGWKJ010000294.1 GCA_028865375.1 Hyphomicrobiales bacterium
CGGCGGCGCCGCGCTGCTGGCCGCCGCGATCAAGGCCGAGCGCGCCAAGGGCGTGCCGACCTTCGTCGCCTTCGCGGGCGACGCGCTGAGCCCCAGCGTTCTCGCCGGATTCGACCAGGGCGCGACGATGATGGAGTTCTTCGGACTGATCGCGCTCGACGCCTTCGTGCCCGGCAACCACGAGTTCGACTTCGGCCCGGCGATCTTCGCCGAGCGCATGAGGGCGGCAAAATGTCCGCTGCTCGCCGCCAATCTGCGCACCAAGTCGGGGGGCGCGCCCGAGGGCTTCCGCGACACCTTCACGCTCGACCTCGGCGGCTTGCAGGTGGGCGTCGTGGGGGCGACGCTGGAAACCACGCCCGACATCTCGCAGCCAGGCCCCGACCTCGTGTTTTCGCCGACCGTGAAGGCGGTGGCGGACAATGCCGCGCTGCTGCGCAAGGCCGGCGCGCAATTCGTCGTCGCCGTCGTCCACGCCGACAAGCCGACGGGCCAGCGCCTGCTCGAGATCGAGGACGTGGACCTCGTGTTGTCGGGCCACAACCACGACCTGCACCTCGACTACGACGGCCGCGGCGCCCTGATGGAGTCGCGGCAGGACGGCCTGTTCGTCGCCACGGTCGAGATCGACGCGACCTTCGTCGGGGAGGGCGCCAAGCGCAAGCTGGCCTGGACGCCGTCGTTCCGCGTGATCGACACGCGCGGGCTGGAACCGGACCCCGCCGCCGCCGCGCTGATCGCCAAGGCCGACGCCGCGCTGTCGAAGGACCTCGACAAGCCGGTCGCCACGCTCGGCGTCGAACTCGATAGCCGCGAAGAGACGGTCCGCACGAAAGAGGCCGCGCTCGGCGACCTCGTCGCCGACGCGCTGCGCGCCGCCACCGGCGCCGAAGTCGCGCTCACCAACGGCGGCGGCCTGCGCGGCGACAAGACCTATCCCGTCGGCGCGACGCTGACGCGCCGCGACTTCCTGACCGAGATGCCGTTCGGCAACCACACGGTGCTGTTGCACGTCACCGGCGCGCAATTGCTGGCGGCGCTCGAAAACGGCTTCTCGCAGGTCGAAAAGGGCGCCGGGCGTTTCCCGCAGGTATCGGGCCTGACGGTGACCGCCAAGCTCGGCGAGCCCGCCGGCAAGCGCGTCGTGTCGGTCGAGGTCGGCGGCAAGCCGCTCGATCCGGCGGCGACCTACTCGCTCGCCACCAACGATTACATGGCCAAGGGCGGCGACGGCTACGTGTCGCTGGCGGCCGCCGCCGGGCCGGGCGGCGCCGACCGCGGCGCGCGCCTGATGGCCAACGACGCGATGGATTACGCCGCCAAGCTCGGAACGATCGCCGCCCCCGGCTCCGCCCGCATCACGCTCGAATAGCGCTCAGTTGGGCAGCGACAGCGCGCGATAATCGGCCGCCGCGCCATCGCCGGAGATTCCCATCAGCGGCAGCGGCGCGTCCGTGAACGCGTGCCGCGGCCCCGCGTCGGGCGAAATGCGCGGCGCGAGCTTGGCGTCGACCTCCATCGGCAGCGGTGGCGCCGGGGGCAGGCCGTCGGCGGGCGCGGGCGGCGGCAGCAGCGACTTGGGCGGTGTCGGGCGGCAGAACGTCACGTAGCCCGTGGTCGTGCGGCCGTGCATGCCGAGGTCGAAATGGAAATGGTTGGCGTGCAGCGCGTTGAAGCCCGGCCCGAGCACGGTGCGGAACCGCCCGCAGGCCGCGCCATGGACCTCGCGCAGGAACGCCGAGCGTTGCGGGTCCGGCCCGCCCCAGTCGCGCAGGACGTTCACTTCCGTGCCGTCGGCGAGCTTGAAGCCCGCGATGTCGATCGCGTTGCCGAACGCATGTTCCGAATAGGGGTTGCCCGGCGTATTGTTGACCGGCCGGCAGGAATAGGCGCCGAATTCGTGGATGCCCGTCACGCGCTGACCGAACCGCGCCAAGGCCGCCGGCTGGACGATCCCGTCGATCCAGGTTTGCAGCGCCGACGCCATCGGGCAATCCATCGTCTCGGGCTTGGTCAGCGGCACTTGGCCGTCCGAAAAGGCGGTGACGCGCAGCGGATGTTCGAGGCCGCACATGCCCGGGCCGTCGATGGCGCGCGCAGGACGGATGTAGGTCGAGAACTTGACGAGGCCTCGCCCGAGGCAGCTCTCCTCGTCGCGCAGGCGCCATGCCGCCCGGCGCTCGTGGGGGAACCACGAACAGCCCGCGACGATGCCGAGCGAGGCCAGCAACGCGGCCGCGACGAACGCAGAACGCTTCATCGGCGAAGATTGACGCGAACGGATTAAGGCGGCGTTAAGGGATGGCGGGGGCGGGATGGGGGCGTTCGGCTCGCCGACTGCTTTTGTTTGATCCCATATTGGGAACATATTATTGAGGCTCCGATGCGCATCGTCGCCCGAAAGTCGCTCGTTGAGTTTTGGAAAGCGCATCCCGAAACCAAATCGTCGTTGGCGCGCTGGTACGAGGTGACGGCGTCGGGAAACTGGTCGTCGCTTTCCGACGTGGTCGCGACGTTCCCAAGGGCGAAAGCGTTGGGACGGGACAGGGTCCGGTTCGAAGTGGCGGGCGGGAATTATCGTTTGATCGTCGCGTATCGGTTCGACGTCAAGATCGCTTGGGTGAAGTTCATCGGTACGCATTCCGAATACGACAAGGTGGACGCCACCACGATTTCAATTTTCTGAAGGAGTGATCGCCATGGCAATCCATCCGATCCGGAACGACGCCGACCATGCCAGGGCGCTTGCCCGGATGGACGCGCTTTGGCAGGCGCCGTCAGGCTCCGACGACGCGGCCGAACTCGACGCCTTGGCGACGCTCGTCGACGCCTATGAGGAGCGGCAATATCCGATCGCTGGCGGAGAACCGATCGAGGTGCTGCGATATGCCATCGACGAGATGGGACACAGCCAGTCCGAACTCGCCGAGCTGCTCGGTTCCCGATCGAGAGCCAGCGAAATCCTGTCCGGCAAGCGCGCACTGACGTTGGACATGATCAGGGTCATCGCCAAG
>JAGWKJ010000295.1 GCA_028865375.1 Hyphomicrobiales bacterium
GAGGAGAGCGAAGAGGTCGAGGCGACCGCCGCCGTCGAACGGCGCGCCGCGCTGGCGGAGCGCTTCGGCGAGGAGGCGGTCGGCCTCGTCCACGGCCGCATGAAGGGCCCCGAGAAGGACGCCGCGATGGAGGCCTTCGCGGCGGGCCGCACCAAGGTGCTGGTCGCCACCACCGTCGTGGAGGTCGGCGTCGACGTGCCCGAAGCCTCCGTCATGGCCATCGAGGGCGCGGAGCGCTTCGGCCTGGCGCAGCTCCACCAGTTGCGCGGCCGCGTCGGCCGCGGCGCGGCGCGCTCGGCCTGCCTGCTGCTCTATCGCGGCCCGCTCGGCGAGACGGCGCGCGCGAGGCTGGAGACGATGCGCGAGACCGACGACGGCTTCCGCATCGCCGAGACCGACCTCAAGCTGCGCGGCGAAGGCGAGATCCTCGGCGCCCGGCAATCGGGCGCGCCCGCGTTCAAGTTCGCCGAGCCCGCCTCGATGCCGGACCTGCTGCGGCTCGCCCGCGCGGAGGCCGAGCGCGCCGTGGAGGAAGACCCGCGGCTCGCCGGCCCGCTGGGCGAGGCCCGGCGCGTCCTGCTGCACCTGTTCGACCGGCGCGAGGCGATCCGCCTGCTCGACGCGGGCTGACGACCGGCCGGCTCAGGCGCGGGCGTCGGCGCGCGCCTCGGCGACGAGTTCGGCGGCGCGGCCGTCCTGCATCCGGGCGATGTCGTCTTGGTATTTGAGCAGCACGCCCAGCGTGTCGGCGACCTTCTCGGGATCGAGCGCTACCGCGTCGAGCTCGACCAGCGCCGACGCCCAGTCGAGCGTCTCGGCCACGCCCGGCGACTTGAACAGGTCTTCCTTGCGCATCCGCTGCACGAAGGCGACGATCTCGCGCGACAGGCGCAGGGGCGCCTTGGGCGCCTTGGCGCGCAGGATGGCGAGCTCGCGCGCGGAATCGGGATAGTCCACCCAGTGGTAGAGGCAACGGCGCTTGAGCGCGTCGTGGACCTCGCGCGTGCGGTTGGAGGTCACCACCACGATGGGCGGAGCGGCGGCCTTCACCGTGCCGATCTCGGGGATCGTCACCTGGAAGTCCGACAGCACCTCGAGCAGGAACGCCTCGAACGCCTCGTCGGTGCGGTCGAGCTCGTCGATCAGAAGCACCGGCGCGCCGGCGGGATCGGGATCGAGCGCCTGCAGCAGCGGGCGGCGGATCAGGTGGCGCTCGGAGAACACGTCGCTCTCCAGCCGGCGGCGGTCGCCCTCCCCCGTCGCCTCGGCGAGGCGGATCGCCATCATCTGCGCCGCGTAGTTCCACTCGTAGACGGCCGAGGCGACGTCGAGGCCCTCGTAGCATTGCAGACGGATCAGCCGGCGGCCGAGCGCGGCCGCGAGCACCTTGGCGATCTCCGTCTTGCCGACGCCCGCCTCGCCTTCGAGGAACAGCGGACGGCCCATCCTGAGCGCGAGGAAGACCACGGTCGCCAGCGCCCGGTCGGCGACGTAGCCGGCGCCGGCGAGCAGGCGCTGCGTGTCGTCGATCGAGCCGGGAACGGCCGCGCTCGCGGATGGGGCCATGGGGCGATGTCCTCGATTTCGGCGGTCACTAGGCCCCGCCGCCGGGCGCCGGGTCAAGCGACGGCGATCACGAATGCGCGAACTCGAAATAGAGCTTGCGGGCCAGCGCCGCCACGGGTCCCGGCTGCAACGAGCGGTCCTCGATGCCGGTGATCGGCGTCACCTTGGCGAAATTGCCGACCGAGAAGATTTCGTCGGCGGCGAGGAACTCCTCGTAGCGCATCGGCCGCTCGACGACCTCCGTCCCGCGGTCGCGCAACAGGCCCGCGATGCGCGAGCGCGTGACGCCGGCGAGGAACGTGCCGTTGGCGGCGGGCGTGTGGGCGACGCCGTCCTTGACGATGAAGACGTTGGAATTGGCGAGTTCGGCGACGTGGCCCAGCATGTCGCGCAGCACGCAATTCTCGAATCCGCGGGAATTGGCCTCCGCGAGCGCGCGGCCGTTGTTGGGATAGAGGCAACCGGCCTTGGCATCCACCGGCGCGGTCTCCGACGTCGGCTTGCGATACGGCGACAGCGGGATCCTGACGGAAGCGGGCTTGGGCAGCGGCGCCTCGTAGAGGCACAGGCACCAATCGACGCTCTCGGGCAGCGGGCGCACGCCGCCGCCCACGCCGCCCTGGGTCGCCCAATACATCGGGCGCAGGTAGAGCTCGGCGTCCGGCGCGAAGCGCTTGCAGCCGTCGGCGACGAGTTCGAGCCAGCGCTCCTGCGGCACGACCGGGTCGAGCCCCATCGCCTTGGCCGAGCGGTTCACGCGCGCGCAATGGCGGTCGAGGTCGGGCGTCACGCCCTCGAAGGCGCGCGCGCCGTCGAACACGGTCGAGCCGAGCCAGGCGCCGTGCGTGCGCGGGCCCATGATCGGCACGTTGCCTTCGTGCCAGTCGCCGCGATGGAAAGTCCACGTGCGCGAATAGGTCGCAGTCATGTCATCACCGGGAGGAATCGGAAACGCGAAACTTGGCACGTGGCGGCGGGCCCCGCCAGTGGCCGGGAACCTGACGGTTAACTTTCCGTCCCGTCGGGCCGGCATCGACGTTGACCTGGCGGCGCCCGGAAAATAGCATCGCTTCAAGGGATAGTGCCGTCCTCGGACGGAAGACTGCGCGGCGCGGCGGCGCATCGAGTTCGGAGTGTGTTCATGGACCGCGGATCGCAACGCTTGGGCTCGCGCTTGGCCGAGCTCGACAAGTCGCCGGAAACCTCGCGTCTGCTCGACGGTCCGCCGTTCGGCGTCGACGTCGAAGATCGCGCCGACGCCACCGCTCCGGGGCCCCGCGCGACGCGGCGCGTCGCCGCGCCGCCGCCGCCTGCTCGGCCGGGCACGCCCTGGGCGGCCATCGTCGCCATCGGATTGGTGCCGGTGATGGCGATCGGCGGATACGTCTACATGCGCGGGCAACCCCCCGCGCTCGTGGCGGCCGCGCCGGCAAGCGCGC
>JAGWKJ010000296.1 GCA_028865375.1 Hyphomicrobiales bacterium
GGCGCCGACCGCGCGGGAGCGCGCGCGCTCGTGGAAGACCTCCTCTCGATCGCGGGCGCGACCGCCTTCGGCGCGCGTACGGCCGGCGAGATCGCCGACCGCTATCTGGAACAGGCGGACGCGCGCGCCGGCGACCGGCTCGATCCGGCGCGGCGCGCGGCGTTGCTGAAGTTCCTTGCCATCCGCACCGATCCCGACGCGGCGGGCGACGCCATGCGCGCCGCCGCGCGCGAGGCGGGCGTCGACCTCGGCGCCGCGCTCGACGCGCACGAGGCGCGCTGCGGCTTCATGGCGGCGCACGGCATCGACCTCGCGCGCGTGGAATTCGCGCCGGCCCTGGTGCGCAGCCTCGATTATTACGACGGCTTCGTCTTCGAGGCGCGCGACGCGGACGATCCGGCCGGACGGCCGCTCGTGGGCGGCGGCCGCTACGACCGGCTGATGACGCGGCTCGGCGCGCCCTTCGAAGTGCCCGCCGTCGGCGCGGCCGTCTTCCTCGACCGATTGGGCGGGCCATGAAAGCGACCCCGACGACGCTCACGCTCGCCGTGCCCTCGAAGGGCCGGTTGCAGGAGAACGCCGCCGCCTTTTTCGGCCGGGCCGGCCTCGCGCTCACCCAGGGGCGCGGTGCGCGGGACTATCGCGGCGCGCTCGAAGGCGTGCCCGGCTGCGAGATCGCCTATCTGTCGGCCGGCGAGATCGCGGCCAATCTCGCGGCGGGCGAGGCGCATCTCGGCGTCACCGGCGAGGACCTCGTGCGCGAGAAGTTCGCCGACGCGGATTCCCGCCTCGAATTGCTCGCGCCCTTGGGCTTCGGCCACGCCGACGTCGTGGTCGCCGCGCCGCGCGCCTGGATCGACGTCGCCACGATGGCCGACCTCGAGGACGTGGCGGCCCGCCTGCTCGCCCGCACCGGCCGGCCGCTGCGCGTGGCGACGAAATACGTCAACCTGACGCGGCGCTTCTTCGCGCTGCGCGGCGTCACCGACTACCGCATCGTCGAGAGCCTCGGCGCGACCGAGGGCGCACCGGCCGCCGGCACGGCGGAAATCGTGGTCGACATCACCACCACCGGCGCGACCTTGGCCGCCAACGGCCTCAAGGTGCTCGACGACGGCGTGATCCTGCGCTCGCAGGCGAACCTCGTCGCCTCGCTGCGCGCGAACTGGGATGGGCCGGCGCGGGAAGCGGCGCGCGCCATCCTCGCCCGCGTCGCCGCCGAGGAGACAGCCCGCCTGACCCGCGAGGTGCGCGTCGCGATCGCCCACGACCGCCGCGCCGCCGTGGCGGCCGAAGCGGCGGCCGAATTCGGCGCCAGCGCGCCCTTCGGGCTCGACGGCGTCACGCTCGACCTGCGCTGCGCCAAGGACAAGGCCGCCCGTCTCGCCGATCGGTTGGTGGCGCTGGGCGCCGAGCGCGCCGTCGTGGCCGCTCTGGACTACGCCTTCGAGGCCGAGAACCCGCTCTACGACAGGCTGGTGAACCGCCTCGGTTGAGGGGCCGATGCGCCCGCGCCGGCGCCGCCCTGCCCCGACGGCCGCGCTTGGGCTAGGCTGGCGCGACGCCCTCGAATCGACCCGCCATGGCCGCCCGCTCCCCTCTCGTCGCGATGACTTTCGCCGCCGGCCTCGGCACGCGGATGCGCCCGCTCACCAATGCGCTTCCCAAGCCCTTGATCGAGGTCGGCGGCCGCGCGCTCATCGACCACGCGCTCGACCGCCTCGCGGCCGCCGGCGTCGACCGCGCCATCGTCAACGTCCATTACATGGCATCGAGCGTCGAGGCGCACTTGCGCGGCCGCGAACGACCGGAAATCGCGATCCAGGACGAACGCGAGACGCTGCTCGACCAAGGCGGCGCAATCCGCCGTGCGCTGCCCGCCATCGGCGCCGCGCCGTTCCTCGTGGTCAACACCGACGCGATCTGGATCGAGGGTCCGCACGACAATCTGCGCCGCTTGGTCGACGCTTTCGACCCCGCGCGCATGGACGCGCTGCTGCTGGTCGCCTCGACGCCCGACGCGATCGGCGTCGATTGGCCGGGCGATTTCCAGTTCGAAGCGGATGGCCGGTTGCGCAAGCGCGCCGAGGGCGAAATCGCGCCCTTCGTCTATGCCGGCGTCGGCGTGATGAAGCCCGAGAGCTTCGCCGGCGAGACGCGCGAGACGTTCCGCCTCGCGCCTTATTTCTTCGACATGGCGGCGCGCGGGCGCCTGCACGGGCTGAGGCTCGACGGCCGCTGGCTGCACGTCGGCACGCCCCAGGCCGTCGCCGAGGCGGAACGCGCGCTCGGCCGCCGGGCGCCATGAGCGCCGGTCCCCGCGTCTTCACGATTCCGGCGGGCGCGCCGTTCCTCGCCACGTTCGCGAAGGCCGCGCTCGACGGCGCGGTGCTGCCGGGTCTCGCGCGCGGTCGCGGCCCGCTCGGCCTCGCTTCGGCGACGATCTACGTGCCGACGCGGCGCGCGGCCGCGGGATTGCGCGACGCGCTCGTCGATGCGCTGGGCGGCGCGGCGCTGTTGCCGCGGATCGCCGCGCTCGGCGCGCTCGACGGCGTCGAGACGGGCCTGTTGCTCGACGGGCGCGAGGAGCTCGCGGCCGCCGCCGGCCTTGCGCCGGCGATCGGCGAGTTGCCGCGCCGCCTCGCGCTCGCCCGTCTCGTGCAAGCGTTCGCGGAACGGCTCGCGCGGACGCTCGGCGGGCCCGCGGAATCGCCGGTGGGAACGGGCGGCGCACAGGCGATGCGGCTGGCCGCCGAGCTCGCCGGGCTCGTCGACGAGATGACCATCGAGGGCGTCGACTGGTCACGGCTCGAAGACCTGCGCCCCGACGGGCTCGACGAATTCTGGCGCATCACCGCCGCATTCGCCGCCATCGCCGCCAAGGCCTGGCCGGACGCGCTCGCGGAAGCCGGCATGAGCGACGCCGCCGCCCGCCGCAACGCGCTGATCGACGCCGAGACGGCGCGGCTCGCCGCCGGCGCCGACCCCGTG
>JAGWKJ010000026.1 GCA_028865375.1 Hyphomicrobiales bacterium
GGGTCGTCGTGCGCCGCCACGCCTTGGCCCGCCAGCCAGGACCGCAGCTCCGCGCCGTCGACGCCGAGCAACGGCCGCAACAGCGCGAGGCCGTCGCGCGCGGAGACCTCCGCCATGCCGGCGAGGCCGCCGATCCCCGAGCCGCGCAGCGCGCGGAACAGCACGGTCTCGGCCTGGTCGCCGCGATGATGCGCGGTGGCGATCGCGTCGGCGCCGACGCGCGCGGCCTCTTGCGCGAGCAGCGCGTAGCGCGCGTCCCGCGCGCGCTCCTGCAAGCGGCTCGTCACGCCGCCATGGCGCCAGCGCAGCACGCGCGCGGACAGGCCGAAGCCGCGCGACGTCGCGGCGGCCGCCTCGGCGACCGCGTCCGACCCGTCCCGCAAGCGATGGTCGACGACGCCAGCCCAGAGCGGCGTCGCGCCGCCTCCGTCGCGCCACGCGGCCGCGAGCTTCGCCAGCGCGAGCGAGTCGGGCCCGCCCGATACGGCGAGCAGGATTCCGCGCCTGCCCTCGAACGCCCGGAACAACGTCGCGATCCGCGCCGACGGAAAGGGATCCTCCGTCGACGGCCGCCTCACGCGCCGCAACGGTAGAGCTTGCGCTCGCGCGCCGCGCGCGCCCGCGCGCCGGCCGCCGCCGCTTGCGGGTAGCGATTGGCGACTTCGCCCAGTGTCGCGCAGGCCTGCGGATCGTTGCCCAGCGCGTGCAGCGCCATGCCCAGCCGCAGCAGCGCGTCGGGCGCCTTGGCGGAGGCCGGATAGTCCTTGGCGATCGCCAAGTATCGCTCGGCGGCGTCGCGCGGCCGCCGGGCGCGCATATAGCTCTCGCCCAGCAGGAAGGTGGCGTCGGCGACCCGGCGGTCATGCGGATTGGCGGCGAGGAAGTCGGAGAAGCCGCGTTCGGCCGCCGCGTCGTCGCCATGCCGATAGGCGGCGAGCGCGACGCCATAGGCGTCGAGGTTCGAGGCCGGCTGCGCTGGGACCGGCGCCGGCGCCGGCGTCATGCCCGCGACGACCGTCGGCGCGGCGACCGGCGCCTCGGGCGGCGCGCCGCCCGGCAAAAGTTCGATCGGCCCGCTGGGCAGGGCTTGCGCGGTCAACGGCGCGGAGGCGGTGCCGGGCGTGCCCAGCGGCTTGGGCGCGCCGGGCGCGAGCGGGCGCTTGGTCGGATCGAAGGCGCCGTCGGGGCCGTCGCCGTCCATCGGCGCGCCCTGCGCCACGGCGAGGGGCGCAGGCGAGGGCGAAGCCAAGGGCGCGGGCGCGGGCAAGGGAGCGGGCGAGGGCGCCGCCGCCACGACGGGCGCGCCGCCCGCGGCGCCCAGCGCGGCCTTCAACTTGCGGTTCTCGTATTGCAGCGTCTCGACCTGTCCGCGCAGGTCGCGCACCGTGGCTTCGAGCGCCTGCAAGCGCACCACCAGCGCGGAAGGATCGGCGGTATAGGGGCCGGCCGCGGAGGGGTCGAGGCCGCCGGGAACGGGCGCCGGCGGCAGCGTCTGCGCGAAGGCGCCGTGCGGCGCGACCGCGAGCGCCAATGTCAATGCGGCGAAGGCCGCGCCGAACTTCGTCATGGACCCGCTTCCGACCCGTCCGACATCGGACGAGGCGGTATCATAGGCGCGAAGCGGGCCAAAATTCGTCCCGCCCGGCGCGAAATCCGGGCGGAACGCGTTTTGTCGCCTCAGGAACCGGCGCCGGTGAGCACCGTGACGGCGCGGCGGTTCTGGTTCCAGCACGATTCGTCGTTGCAGGTGGCGACCGGGCGCTCCTTGCCGTAGCTGATCGTGCGCATCCGCGAGGCGGCGATGCCGCGCGCGGCGAGATATTGCTTGGTGACGGCGGCGCGGCGGGCGCCGAGCGCGAAATTGTATTCGCGCGTGCCGCGCTCGTCGGCGTGGCCCTCGATGGTGAAGGAATAGTTCGGATAGCGCTGGAGCCAAGCCGCCTGCTTGTCGAGCGTGGCGGTCGCGGCGCCCGACAATTGCGTGGAATCCTGCGAGAAGAACACGCGGTCGCCGACGTTGGCGGTGAAGTCCTGCGCGCTGCCCGGCGTCGCCGCGCCGGCGACGCCCGCGCCCGCGCCGCCGAGGTCGTTGGCCGTGCGCGCGCAGGCCGCCATCGACAGCGCCGCCACCAGCGCCAGACCCAGTTTCGCGCCGCGCGCGGCCGCCATGTTCATCATCGTCTCGTCTCCGTTCGCCCCGGGAACCCGGCCATCCGCTTAAACGTCGAGCGGTTAAGCGAAGGTTCCGTCAACCTTGCCGAAAGCTTTCGACGACCGCATCGGGGCGAAAGCCGGCGAACGCGGTTAACGCGGGGTTGACGGCGTAAATGGGGCGCGAGGGCGCCCGCGCCGCGAAACCTCGGTCGGCCTAGCCCGCCAAGCCCGACAGTCCGTCGAGCGTCGTGGCGATCGCGGCGGCGAACGCGATCGCCGCGAACACGAAGCCGCCGAGCCTCGACAGGCCGCCCTGGCGCTGGATGGCGGCGCGCGCGGATTCGGGATCGAGCCCCGAGCCGCGCGCCTGGGCGACGATGGCGCGCGCGCGCCGCACCACGAGGTCGCGCGACAGGAACGCCAGCGGCAGGTTGGCGAGGCCGATCCACCAGCCCGCGTCCTTGCCGAGCCCCAGTTCGAGCGCCAGCGTGCCCGCCGCCAACGCCGCCAGCGGCACCCATTGCTTGCGCCGCGCCAGCCAGACCGGGCCGCCCATCAGCGCGCCCCAGCAGAACGACGGCGCGACCGCCGCGCCGGCGTCGAACCTGTCGTTGACCGCCTCGAAGTCGCTCCAGCCGGGCCCCACGCAGAGCTCGACGTCGCGCGGGTCGATGCGATCGGGCGCGGCGGCGCCGGCCTCGCCGTCGTCGCCGGCCGCCAACCGGGCGTAGAGCGCGGCCGCGGCCTTTGAGTCGAGCGAGGGGACTGCGACCGCCGCGCCGGGCTTGTCGGCGCCGGCTCGCGCCGCCGGCCTCGCCGCCGCGCCGGGCGCTCCGGCGACCGCGCCGCGCTTGCCGAACACGACTTGCGACATCGTCAGCTCCGGGTTTCGCCCTAGGTTGCGCGCGCGGCGCCGCTTCGGCCCGCGCCTCCCCAATCTAGACCCGGGGGGTTGAGATTTCGTGCAAGGGCGGCGGGGGGGAGGGGGAAGGGGGAAGGGGGAAGGGGAGGCGCGGCGCTCCGCCACCTCGACGAGGCCCGCATGCGGTGCGATGGGACCGCGTGCAGACGGACCAGGACGACGACCGCTTCGCGCGCCGCACCGCACTGGCGGCCGAAGTCGGTGCACGACTGGGCATCGACGAAGCCGCGCTCGGCCGGCTGGTCGAGACGTTTTACGCGCGGGCGCGCGAGGACGACCTGCTCGGCCCGGTCTTTGCCGTCCATGTCGAGAATTGGCCTTCCCACGAAGCGAAGGTGCAAGCGTTCTGGTCGTCGGTCATGTTGTTGAGCGGTCGCTATCGCGGCCAGCCGATGGTCGCCCATGCGAGGCTCGACGTCGACGCGAGACACTTCGACCGTTGGCTCGCGCTGTTCGAGGCGACCGCGCGCGAAATGCTCGCACCGGTCGGCGCCGACGCGCTCGTCGAACGTGCCAAGCGCATCGCGCAGAGCCTCGAACTGGGGATCGCGACGGCGCGGGGAACGGTTCTCGCGCCGGGCCGGAGGCTGGATCCGCCCTGATCCCTCAATGGTTGTCGCGGGGGATGCCGTAGGTCTTGGCGACCTTCTGGTATTTCACCGCCGGCTTCAGCACCATGCCTTCGTCGAATTGTTCGACGAGGCCGCGCTGGATCTCCTGCCACGGCGTCTGGTGGGGCGCGTAGGGGAAGGGCTTGGCCTTCAGCGCGGCGCGGCGGGCGGCGAGCTCGGCCTCGGGCAGCAGCATGTCGGCGCGGCGCGTCTTGAGGTCGACGCGCAGGCGGTCGCCCGTGCGCACCAGCGCCAGCCCGCCGCCGGCCGCGGCTTCGGGCGAGGCGTTGAGGATCGAGGGCGAGCCCGACGTGCCCGATTGCCGGCCGTCGCCGATGCAGGGCAGGGCGCGCACGCCCTTCTTGATGAGGGCGGCGGGGGGCTGCATGTTCACCACTTCCGCGCCGCCGGGATAGCCGATCGGCCCCGTGCCGCGGATGACGAGGATGCAGGTCTCGTCGATGGCGAGCGCGGGATCCTCGATGCGGGAATGGTAGTCCTCCGGCCCCTCGAACACGATGGCGCGGCCCTCGAAGGCCTCGGGGTCCTTCGGGTTCGACAGGAAGCGGGCGCGGAAGTCGTCGTCGATCACGCTCGTCTTCATCACGGCGTCGTCGAACAAATTGCCCGACAGCACGATGAAGCCCGCGTTCGCCTTCATCGGCTTGGCGAAGGGGAAGATCACGTCGGCGTCGAGGCTGGCGCGGCCGCGGCAATTCTGGGAAAGCGTCTTGCCGTTGACGGTCGTCGCCTCGCGCACGAGGCCGGCCTTGGCGAGCTCTTCGACCACGGCGGGCACGCCGCCGGCGCGGTGGAACTCCTCGCCGAGATATTTGCCGGCCGGCTGCACGTTCACCAGCAGCGGCACGCGATGGCCGATGGTCTCCCAGTCCTTCATGTCGAGCGGCACGCCGACGTGGCGGGCGATCGCGTTGATATGGATGGTGGCGTTGGTCGAGCCGCCGATCGCCGAATTTACGACGATGGCGTTCTCGAACGCCGCGCGCGTCATCACGTCGGACGGCTTGAGGTCCTCCCACACCATCTCGACCGCGCGGCGGCCGGTCTCGTAGGCGATCTGCGCGCGCTCGCGATAGGGCGCGGGAATCGCGGCGCAGCCGGGCAGGCTCATGCCCAGCGCCTCGGCGAGCGCGTTCATGGTGGAGGCCGTGCCCATGGTGTTGCAATGGCCCACCGACGGCGCGGACGAGGTCACGATCTCCATGAACTCCTCGTAGCCGATCTTGCCGGCCGCCATCTCCTCGCGCGACTTCCACACGATGGTGCCCGAGCCCGTGCGCTCGCCCTTGTGCCAGCCGTTCAGCATCGGCCCGCCCGACAGCACGATGGCGGGGATGTCCACGGTGGCGGCCGCCATCAGGCAGGCCGGCGTGGTCTTGTCGCAGCCCGTCGTCAGCACGACGCCGTCGAGCGGATAGCCGTACAGCGTCTCCACGAGGCCGAGATAGGCGAGGTTGCGGTCGAGCGCGGCGGTCGGCCGCTTGCCGGTCTCCTGGATCGGGTGGACGGGAAACTCCATCGCCACGCCGCCGGCGGCCACGATGCCCTCGCGCACGCGCTTGGCGAGCTCGATGTGGTGCCGGTTGCAGGGCGAGAGATCCGAGCCCGTCTGCGCGATGCCGATGATAGGCTTGCCGGAGCGCAGTTCGCCCGGCGTCAGGCCGAAGTTGAGGTAGCGCTCGAGATAGAGCGCCGTCATGCCGGGGTTTTCCGGGTTGTCGAACCAAGCCTGCGACCGCAGTTTGCGCGCGCCCGCGCCGTTCGTATTGCCTGCGGACATGGTGATTTCCTCCGGACTTCTCGCCGACCTTCTAGCGCCGGCGGGGCCGCGGGGCCATGGGGCGGCGCGCCAAGCCACAAGTTCCCGGTCGCGGGGTTGACAGGACGCGCCGAGCGCGGGATTGAGCGCCCGCCTCGGACGCGCCCGCGTCCGGTCCCGCGCTCGCGCGACGGGGGAGTGTCCCGAGCGGCAAAGGGGGCGGACTGTAAATCCGCTGGCTATGCCTTCGTAGGTTCGAGTCCTACCTCCCCCACCACCTCTCCCGCCTTCGTCGCGACTCCCGGCGATTCGCCTCCTCCCGATTGCCGCCGGCCCCGGCGCGTGATTGCATGATCCGAGGGAGGGAGCCTTGCGCACGCAGGTCGCGATCATCGGGGCCGGTCCGGCCGGCCTGTTCCTTGGCCATGTCCTGACGCGGGCGGGGATCGACAACGTCATCCTCGAACGACGCGACGCCTCCCGCGTGCTGGCGCGCATCCGCGCGGGCGTGCTCGAGGCCGGCTCGGCCGACCTGCTGCGCAAGCACGGGATCGGCGCGCGCATGGATGCGGAGGGCTTGCCCCACGACGGCTTCTCGCTCGCCTTCGGAGGTCGGCGCCTGCGCGTCGACCTGCGCGGCCTCGCCGGCGCGTCGGTCGTGGTCTACGGCCAGACGGAAATCACGCGCGATCTGATGGAGGCGCGCGCCGCGTCGGGCGCCCGCACCGTCTATGGCGCCGAAGACGTCGCCATCGAAGGCTTCGAGGGCGACGCGCCCGCCGTGACGTGGCGCGAGGGCGGCGTCGTGCGACGGATCGGCTGCGACTACGTCTGCGCCTGCGACGGCTTCCACGGCGTCGGCCGCGCCAGCGCGCCGCGCGCGACGTTGCGCGAACACGGCCGCGCCTATCCGTTCGGTTGGCTCGGCGTGCTGGTCGACGCGCCGCCCGCCGACCACGAACTGCTCTACGCCCGCCACGAGCGCGGCTTCGCGCTGTGCTCGATGCGTTCGGCGACGCGCAGCCGCTATTACGTGCAGGTTCCCGAGGGCGAGCGGGCGCAGGATTGGAGCGACGCCCGCTTCTTCGACGAATTGCGCCGGAGACTTCCGGACGACGTCGCGGAGCGCGTCACGCCCGCGCCCTCGCTGGAGAAGAGCGTCGCGCCGCTGCGCAGCTTCGTGGCCGAGCCGATGCGCTTCGGCCGGCTGTTCCTCGCCGGCGACGCCGCGCATATCGTGCCGCCGACCGGCGCCAAGGGACTCAACCTCGCGCTGGGCGACGTGCACTATCTCTCGGAAGCGCTGATCGCGCGCATCCGCGACGGCGACGAGACCGGGATCGACGGCTATTCGGCCAAGGCGCTCGCCCGCGTCTGGCGCGCCGAGCGCTTCTCGTGGCGGATGACCGGGCTGATGCACGAGTTCCCGGACGAGACGCCGTTCGAGCGCCGCATGAAGGACGCCGAATTCGCCGAACTGGAGGCCTCGCGCGCCGCCCGCGCCGCGCTGGCGGAGAACTATGTCGGCGCGCCATTGTGAGGCGACATCACCGCGTCGGCACCGGCTCCGGACCGCGATAGTCGTAGAAGCCGCGGCCGGTCTTGCGGCCGAGCCAGCCGGCCTCGACGTATTTCACCAGCAGCGGGCAGGGGCGGTATTTGGTGTCGGCCATGCCGTCGTGCAGCACCTTGATGACGCTGAGGCAGGTGTCGAGCCCGATGAAGTCGGCGAGTTCGAGCGGGCCCATCGGGTGGTTGGCGCCCAGCCGCATCGAGGTGTCGATCGCGGTGATCGAGGCCACGCCCTCGTAGAGCGCGTAGACCGCCTCGTTGATCATCGGGATCAGGATGCGGTTGACGATGAAGGCGGGGAAGTCTTCCGACACGGTCGTCGTCTTGCCCAGCGAGACGACGAAGGCGCGCGCGGCGTCGAACGTCGCTTGCGAGGTCGCGATGCCGCGGATCAGCTCGACCAGTTGCATCCGCGGCGCGGGGTTCATGAAGTGGACGCCGATGACGCGGTCGGGCCGGTCCGAGGCCGAGGCCAGCCGCGTGATCGAGATCGACGAGGTGTTGGAGGCCAGGATCGCTTCGGGCGCCAGCTTGCCGGCGAGCGAGCCGTAGATCGCCCGCTTGACCTTCTCGTCCTCGGAGGCCGCCTCGATCACGAACGGCTTGTCGCCCAGCGCGGCGACGTCGAGGCCGAAGGTCACGCGCCCGCGCGCGGCGGCGGCGGCCTGCGCGGTCATCATGCCCTTGGCGACGTGGCGGGCGAAATGCGCCTCGACCGATGCGCGCGCGCGGGCGATGCGCTCCTCCGAGACGTCGATCACGTGCGCCTCGACGCCGCCGTGGCCGCACACCATCGCGATGCCGGCGCCCATCTGGCCGGCGCCCACGATGCCGATCGAGCGGAAGGTCCCGGTCATCGCGCGTCCCTCATCGGCCGAGCGCGGCGAGCGCCTTGTCGAGCTCGGGCAGGGCGGTGAACAGGTCGGCGACGAGGCCGTAGTCGGCGACCTGGAAGATCGGCGCCTCGGAATCCTTGTTGATGGCCACGATAACCTTGGAATCCTTCATGCCCGCGAGATGCTGGATGGCGCCCGAGATGCCCACCGCGACGTAGAGGTCGGGCGCGACGACCTTGCCGGTCTGCCCAACCTGCCAGTCGTTGGGCGCGTAGCCGGCGTCGACCGCGGCGCGCGAGGCGCCCATCGCGGCGCCGAGACGGTCGGCCACCGGCTCGATGTAGGTCTTGAAGTTCTCGGCCTTCTGCATCGCGCGTCCGCCCGAGATCACGATCTTGGCGGAGGCGAGCTCGGGCCGGCCGCTCCTGGCGACCGCCTCCGAGACGAAGCGCGACAGGCCGGGGTCGCCGGCGGCCGCGACGGGCTCGACGGGCGCCGGCGCGCCGGCGCGCGCGCCCGTCGCGGCGAACGAGGCGATGCGCACGGTGACGACCTTCAGCGGATCGGAAGAGCGCACGGTCTCGATCGCGTTGCCGGCGTAGATCGGCCGTTCGAACGTATCGGGCGCGAGCACGGCGGTCGCCTCGGACACCTGCATCACGTCGCGCAGCGCGGCCACGCGCGGCATCGCGTTCTTCATCGATGCGGTCGCCGGCGCGACGACCGCATCGTAATCGCCGGACAGACCGGCGACCAGCGCGGCAAGCGGCTCGGCCAGCGCGTGCGCGTAGAGCGGCGCGTCGGCCACCCGCACGCGCGCGACCCCGTCGAGCCCGGCGGCGGCCTGCGCCGCGGCGGCGCAGTTCTCGCCCGCGACGAGGACGTCGACCGGCCCGCCGATCTTCAGCGCGGCGGTCAGCGCCTTTGCGGTCGCGTCGTCGAGCGCACCGCCGCGGACTTCGGCGACGAGGAGGACGGCCATGTCAGATCACCCCGGCTTCGTCGTGCAGCTTCTTCACGAGTTCCTCGACCGAGCCGACCTTGACGCCGGCCTTGCGGCCCGAGGGCTCGACGGTCTTGAGCACCGCCAGCCGCGGCGTCGGGTCGACGCCGTAATCGGCGGGCGATTTCTCTTCGAGCGGCTTTTTCTTCGCCTTCATGATGTTGGGCAGCGAGGCGTAGCGCGGCTCGTTGAGGCGCAGGTCGGTGGTGACGACCGCGGGCAGCTTCAGCGCCAGCGTCTGCAGGCCGCCGTCGACCTCGCGCACGACTTCGAGCGCCTCGCCGTCGACGGAAACCTTCGAGGCGAAGCAGGCCTGGCCCCAGCCCAGCAGCGCGGCCAGCATCTGGCCGGTCTGGTTGCTGTCGTCGTCGATGGCCTGCTTGCCCATGATGACGAGGCCGGGCGCCTCGGCGGCGACGACGCCCTTGAGGATCTTGGCCACCGTCAGCGGCTCGACGCGGCCGTCGTGCTTGACGTGGATCGCGCGGTCGGCGCCCATCGCCAGCCCGGCGCGCAGCGTCTCGGCCGCGCCGGCCGCGCCCACCGAGACGACGATCACCTCGGCGGCCTTGCCGGCCTCCCGCAGGCGCAGGGCCTCCTCGACGGCGATCTCGTCGAACGGGTTCATCGACATCTTGACGTTGGCGAGCTCGACGCCCGAGCCGTCCGCGCGGACGCGGATCTTCACGTTGTAGTCGACGACGCGCTTGACCGGGACGAGGATCTTCATCGGGAGGGTCCGCAAGGGCCGGCGGCCGCGCGCCGACGGGCGTTCCGGGTAAGGCGGGGCAGGCGACGTGTCAACGCGTCAGCCCCGGCGTCCAAAGGACGTCGGCGCGGCCCTCGTCGTTGGCGATCCGCGCGGCGACGAACAGGAAGTCGGACAGCCGGTTGACGTAGGCGATCGCCGGCGCGCCCACCGTCTCGCCCGGCATGTCGGCCAGCGCGACCACGAGCCGCTCCGCGCGCCGGCAGGTCGCGCGCGCCACGTGCAGCGCGGCGGCGAGCGGCGCGCCGCCCGGCAGCACGAACGAGCGCAGCGGCTCCAGCTTCGCGTTGAGCGCGTCGATCTCGGCCTCGAGCCGCGCGACCTGGCTTTCGACGATGCGCAAGGCCGCGTCCTCCCCCTTGGCGAGCGGCGGACGGCAGAGGTCGGCGCCGAGGTCGAACAGGTCGTTCTGGATGCGCGCCAGCATCGGGTCGAGCACGGGATGCTCGCCGACCGCGCGCGCCAGCCCGATCGCGGAATTGGCCTCGTCGACCGTGCCGTAGGCCTCCACGCGCGGATCGTGCTTGCGCCGCCGCGTGCCGTCGCCCAGCGCGGTGGAGCCGCCGTCGCCGGTCTTGGTGTAGATGCGGTTGAGGACGACCATCGCTCAGCCGTGCGCGCGCATGAGGAACAGGACCGCGGCGATCAGCGCCACCGCGACGAATTGCAGGCCGACGCGCCAGCGCATGAACATCTGCGACCGGTTGGAACTTCCTCCGCGCAGGAGGTTGGCGAGGCCGAGCACGAGAGCGATCACCACCGGCACGAGGGCGACGAAGACGAGGACATTGGGCAGGGTCATGGCGGCATCGGCGATCGCTTCGGGCGCCGGACAGCTTATCGGAACGGCCAACCGCGGCAACGTTTCGTTTCCAACGGGACATGCCAGGCCGTTGACCGTGCCGCCGAGGCAGCGTCGTCGCCGAGCGGCTCGAGACAATGAAATGACATTGATTTTTTTGACGCCTTCGCTAAACTCGCGCGGTCGTGCCGGAGGCTTGTCAGGGGGCCGGGCGAGGCGGTGACGGCGCGGTCGTCGTCGCCGGCCGTTTCTAGCGAGGGGGGGCGTCCGGTGGATCGGACTTGCCGCAGGTCGCCGCTGCAGCGATCGACTCTCTTGGCGATCGTGTTGGGAATCTTCGTCGGGTTCGCGATGGCGTCATCCGCCGCCGAAGCGCGGTGCAATACGGTGGCCTGCAAGAAGTCGGTCGCCGCGGCCTGCGCGAAACGCGCGGGTGCGACCTGTCCGAAACCGGTCGGTAGGGCCGTCAAAAGCGCGAGGCCGAAATCGGCCGCCCATCATGCCCTCGGCAAATCCAAGGTCGCCAAGTCAAAGCCGCTGCGTAAGACGACGGTCAAACCCGTCGTCGGAAAGCCGCGCAACGTCATTTGGGCGGCGGGCGCGCGGAAGACGCGGTTCGGCGGTATCGCGAAAGGCGCGAAACTGACGCCCTACGGCGTATCGAAGGGCAAGAAGACCCCGTTCGGCGTCGTTGGTTCGGGCGCTCATATGACTTCTTTTGGCGTCCTCAACGGCAGCCGAACACGCTTCGGCGCGACGGCCAAGGGCGCGCGGAAGACCCCTACCGGATTCATGGGCGCGAATTGCAAGAGGACGCCGTTCGGCGTCGTCTGTTCGGACGCGCGCCTCAAGCGCGACGTAGTCCTGCTCGGTCGCGACCGCAACGGCGTCGGCCTCTATCGTTTCCGCTACCTCTGGAGCGACACGACATACGTCGGCGTGATCGCGCAGGAGGTGCGTCGCGTCGTGCCCGCCGCTGTGACCAGGGGCGCCGACGGTTACCTCCGCGTCGACTATCGCAGGCTGGGGCTGCGACTTGAGACCTACGACGAGTGGATGTCGAGGCGAAGCGCGATCGCGAGAGACGGCGAGGCCCGCTGACGGGACCGTTCGCCGGGCGTCTCGACCGATCACGGAAGCGCCATTGCGGGGCGGACGATCCGATCCGGCCATTTCGCGTGTTTCGCGTCCTGCCGAAATCGCGGTCCGGGTTCGGACGCTTCGGCGAGCCGGCGGCGTCGCTTGCACGGCCCTCGCTTCGACGCGCTCCGGACGGCGGCTTCGCCGTCCGCGTCGCCGTGGTCCGCGACCGTCTCGCCCGGACCGGGCCGCGGAGGAGGCTCAATGCCCGTCGTTCCCGCCTATGTTCGCTTGACGCGGCCGTCCGCCGGCGCCACGCCTGCGCCCGGAAACCGGGAGGCGGACATGGCGCGGCCGAAGATCGCGAAGATCGCGCCCGACGAGGCGGCGACGCGGCTGCCGCGCGAACTGCCGCGCTGGAGCGTCAAGGACGGCGCGCTCGTGCGCATCTATCGCTTCCACGGCTGGAAGGGGACCGCGCTCGCCTTCGGGGCGGTCGCGCATCTCGCCGAAGCGGCCTGGCACCATCCCGACGTCGTCGCGGGTTGGGGCAGGCTCGAGGTCCGGCTGTCGACCCATGAGGTCGGCGGCATCAGCGAGCGCGATTTCGCGCTGGCGAAGAAGATCGAGGAGATCGTCGCTTGGCGGCCCGGCGATCTGGGCGGCGCGCTCGAAGGCACGCCCGAAGATCCCGCCTCCGCCTATCTCAAGCGCGATGATTGAAGGACCCCGCCCGCTGGTCCGGGTCGGTGACTCCGCGGCGCTTGCGCACGCGCGCGAGTCGGGCGTCGCTGCCTTGCTCGCGCCCGACGCCGCGACCGCCCGCGCGCTGGGACCCGTCGCGCCCGGCGAAACGCTGGTGATCGAGCGGGCGACCTTCGCCGAACTGGCCGCGCTGGGCGCCGTCGGACTGGTCGAGGGCGAGGCGGCCCCGCCGGGCGCGCGGACGTGGCGACGCATCGCGGCGGCGCGGTCGGCCGCCTTCGACGCGCCGGGCGCGGCGCGGGCGGGCTTCGCGGGCGTCTATGTCGAGACCGACGGCGCGTCGCCCGACGTGCCGGCGCTGGCCGAACTGGTCGCCGCGGCGCGCCCGCACGGACTCTCGGTGGCGTTCGGCGGACCCTTCGAGGCGCCCGACTGGGTGCGGCTGGCCGCGCTCGCGCCCGATTTCGTCGGCGTCACGCCCGATTTCGACGGCGCCGCGGCGCGGCCTCGCGACCCCCATCCCCATGCGCCGGCGGGCGCGATGGACCGAGTGTTCCTGCGCGAGCACGTGCGGGCGATGCGCGTCGGCGCCTACGCCCGCGAACGCGGCGCGCCCCAGCGCGTGCGCTTCGCCGTCGAGGCGCTGACGCAGGCGCGCGACCATCGCGACGCCCGCATGGGCGAGATCGCGTCCTACAGCCTGTTCGTGGACGCCATCGAACGGCTGGCGGCGCGGCACTTCGACTTCGTGGAGACGCTGGCCGAGGAACTGGCCGCGGAGGTCCTGAAGAGCCGGCTCGTCGCCTCGGTCACGGTGCGCGTCGAGAAGCTCGACGTCCACGAGGGCGTGGTCGGCGTCGAGATCGTGCGCGCGCTTTGACGGGGGCCGCGGCCGAAGCCATAAGCGCCGCCATGACGATGTCCCCGACGGAACGCGCGCGGCGCGCCGACGCCTTCATGGACCGCGCGCGCGCCGGCGACGTCCTGATGGGCATCGTCAACGTGACGCCCGATTCCTTCTCCGACGGCGGCCGCTTCCTGAAGGCCGAGCGCGCGATCGCCCGCGGGCTGGAGCTCGCCGCGGACGGCGCGACGATCCTCGACATCGGCGGCGAATCGAGCCGGCCCGGCCACGCGCCGGTGACGGCGGAGGAAGAGATCCGCCGCGTCGAGCCGGTGATCGCGGGCCTCGCCCTGCGCACCGACGCGCCGCTCTCGATCGATTCCACCAAGCCCGAGGTGGCGGCGCGCGCGCTGGAGCTCGGCGCCTGCGTCGTCAACGACATCTGGGGCCTGCAAGGCGAGCCCGCGATGGCGCGGATCGCCGCCGGCGCGGGGGCGGCGGTCGTGGCGATGCACAATCGCGCGGAGAAGGACGCGGGCCTCGACGTCGCCGCCGACATGGAGACGTTCTTCGCCCGCACGCTGGCGATCGCGGAGGCCGCCGGGTTGCCGAAGTCGCGCCTCCTGCTCGATCCGGGCGTCGGCTTCGGCAAGACGCCGGAGCAGGAATGGCAGGCGCTCGCCGCGCTGCCGAAGCTGCGCGCGCGCTTCGGGCTGCCGATCCTCGTCGGTCTGTCGCGCAAGTCCTTTCTCGGCCGCCTCACGGGCCTCCCGCTCGACCGCCGCATCGCGCCCACGATCGCCATCGACCTCGCGATGCGCCGTCTCGGCGCCTCCGTGTTCCGCGTCCATGACGCGGCAGAACACGTCGCCGCCTTCAAGGTGCAAGACGCGATGGACGCCGCGATGGATGCAGCGACCGCCGCCGCGGTCGGCGGGGCGGGCGCGTGAAACGCGCCGCCCTCGCGCTCGGCGGCAACGTCGGCGACGTCGCGGCGGCCATCGACGCCGCCTATCGGCGGCTCGGCGCCGGCGGCGCGCG
>JAGWKJ010000027.1 GCA_028865375.1 Hyphomicrobiales bacterium
CGGCCTCGCGATTTCCATCGAAGCCGGCGCCTTGTTCGTGCAATCGGTGAGGCCGCTCGCGATCGCGACCGGTCCTTGGCAGGTCGGTCTCGCCGGCGGCCTCGCCGCGATCGTGGTGCGCGAGATCGTCGAGCGGCGCGCGCTGTGGCGTCGGGCGTCGCGGGAGACGCAGGAGACGCGCGCCCTGCTCGACCGCGTGTTCGCGGACAGCCCATCGGCCATTTTCGTAGTGGATTCGGACGGCGTCATGCGCTCGGCCAGCGACGCGGCGGCGCGGCTCGTGGGACGTCCGGACGCCGCCTCGCTGATCGGCCGCCCGGCGCGCGGCGCGATGCCCGCTACGCTCGCCGGCGCGTTCGCGCGCGGGGCGCCGAATTCCGGAACGCTTTGGCTCGACCGGCCCGGCGCCGAACCGATCGCGCTCGAATACATGCGCTCGACCTCGAAGTCGGCCGTGCGCGGGCGCGACGTCGTCTGCCTCGTCGTCAACGACGTCACCGACCGCGCGCTGGCGGAGCGTCGCATCCGGGCGATGGCGCTGGTCGACACCGCGACGGGCCTGCCCAACCGCAACGGCTTCCTCGAACGCTTCGAGGCCGCGCGCGGCGCGAGCGGCCGGGCGTTGCTGTTGGTGGACCTCGACGGCGTGAAGGAACTGAACGACCGGATGGGCCAAGCTTGGGTCGACGGCGCGCTGCGCCGCGTCGCCGAAGCGCTTCGCGACCTCGCGGGCGACGGCGCGACGGTGGCCCGGATCGACGGCGACGAGTTCGCCGCGCTCGGCCCGGCGGTCGCGATGTCCGCGCTGCCCGCGCGCTTCGCCGCGTTCCTCGCCGAGCCGATCGAGGTCGCCGGCCGGCGAGGTCTTGCCAGCGCGAGCTACGGCTATGTCGCGCTCGACGGCGCCGTCGCCGCCGAATCCGCTTTGCGCCGCGCCACCATCGCGCTGGACGCCGCCAAGGCCGGCGGCCGCGGTGGCAGGCGCGACTACGAGCCCGAGCTCGAGGCCGCCATCGAGGCGCGCGACCGCCTGCACCGCGACCTGCGCCGCGCGCTCGACCGCGAAGAGTTCGAGCTGCATTACCAGGGCCAGGCGTCGCTCGCCGACGGCACGATCGTCGCCGCCGAGGCGCTGTTGCGCTGGCGCGATCCCAAGCGCGGGCTGGTGCAGCCCGGCGAATTCGTCGCCGCGCTGGAAGAGACCGGCCTGATCGTGCAGGTCGGCAATTGGGCGTTGCGCCGCGCCTGCACGGACGCCGCCGCCTGGCCGCGGCCGATCCGCGTCGCCGTCAACGTCGCCGCGGCCCAGCTCGCCGCCGGCGACTACGTCGCGCGCGTCGCCGAAGCGCTGGCCGCCAGCGGGCTCGATCCGGCGCGCCTCGAAATCGAGATCACGGAATCCGCGCTCGTCCACGACGACGACGCGCTCGCGGTCCAGTTCGCGCGCCTGCGGGCGACGGGCGTCGGCCTCGCCATCGACGATTTCGGCACCGGCTATTCGTCGCTCGCCTACGTCAAGCGGTTCCCGGTCGGCAAGATCAAGGTCGACCGCGCCTTCGTGAAGGACCTGCCCGGAGACCCGGAATCGGTCGCCATCGTGCAGGCGGTCTCCGCGATCGCGCGCGCGCTCGGGCTCAAGGTCACCGCCGAGGGCGTCGAGACCAAGGAGCAGGCGGACGCCGTGCGCCTGCTCGGCTGCGACGACGCGCAGGGCTTCCTGTTCGCGCGCCCCCTGCCAGCGGTGGCCTTCGCCAAGTCGCTGGCGCCGGTCGCGACGCCGGCGCGCGGGGCGGCGTGAGGGCCGGACCCGGTCAGGCTTTCTTCGCCGGCGGCCCTTCCTTGCGCCAGGCGCGCTCGAACGGCAGGCGCCACGCGTGCGGCGCGATCAGCTGGTGCACCGACTTCGGCCCCCACGAGCCCTGTTCGTAGAGCCGCACCGGAGGCGGGTTCTCCAGCAGCGGCGTCGAGATTTCCCACAGCCGCTCGATTCCCTCCGCGGTGTTGAAGAGCGTGTGGTCGCCGCGCATCGCGTCGAGGATCAGCCGCTCGTAGGCCTCCAGCACGTCGCCGGCGAGGCCGGTGTCCTGCATCGCGAATTGCAGGCTGAGCTTGTCGAGCCTCATGCCGGGACCCGGCCGCTTGCCGTAGAACGACAGCGACACCTTGGAGATGTCGGCGAGGTCGAAGGTGAGATGGTCGGGCCCCTGCGCGCCGACGCCCGAACCCGCGGGGAACATGCTCTTGGGCGGCTCGCGGAACGCGATGGAGATGATGCGCTGGCTCTCGGCCATTCGCTTGCCGGTGCGCAGGTAGAACGGCACGCCGGCCCAGCGCCAATTGTCGATGATGCATTTCAGCGCCACCAGCGTCTCGGTGTCGCTTTCAGGGTTCACGCCCGGCTCGGCGCGATAGCCTTGGTATTGTCCGCGCACGACCGCGGCGGGGTCGATGGTCCCCATCGAACGGAACACCTTGTTCTTCTCCTCGCCGATCGCGCCGGGCGCGAGCTCGGTCGGCGGCTCCATCGCGACGAAGGCGAGGATCTGGAACAGGTGCGTCACCACCATGTCGCGGTAGGCGCCGGTCGGCTCGTAGAAGGCGGCGCGCATTCCGAGCCCCAGCGTCTCGGGAACGTCGATCTGCACGTGGTCGATGAAGTTGCGGTTCCAGATCGGCTCGAACAGGCCGTTGGCGAAACGGAAGGCGAGGATGTTCTGCGCCGGCTCCTTGCCGAGGAAATGGTCGATGCGGAAGATCTGCTCCTCGTCGAACACCTTGTGCAGTTCGGCGTTGAGCGACTTGGCGCTCGCCAGATCGACGCCGAACGGCTTCTCCATGATGATGCGGGACTCGGCGGCGAGCCCCGCTTCCTCGATCGTGCGGACGGCGGCGAGCGCGGCCGCCGGCGGCACGCTGAGGTAGTGCACGAGCCGCGCGTCGGCGCCGATGGCCTCGACCGCGCGCGCGGCGGCGACCTTCAGGCCGCCGGGGCATTCGCCCAGCGGCACGTAGTCGAGCATGGCGGCGAAGGCCGCCCATTCGGCGTCCGTCGGCTTCCTCGCGGCGAATTCGTCGAGCGCCTTGCGCGCGATGTCGCGGAAGGCGGCGGCGTCGATCTTGTCGAGCGACACGCCCACGATCCGGCCCCCGGGCACGAAACCGAGGCATACGAGGCGGAACAGCCCGGGCAGCAGCTTGCGCCGCGCGAGGTCGCCCGTCGCGCCGAACAGGACGACGACCTGCGGATAGCGCGGACCGACCCGCGTCGATTGATGCACCATGCCAACGCCCCCGCCTCGAAACGCGCGCATTGTGTCGGGGCGCGCCCGGCGCGGCAAGCGGTCGCGCCGCCGGCCTACCTCCGCCGCTTGGCGTCCAGCCCTTCGAGCGTGGCGCGCGCCGCGGCCATGCTCGGCGCCTCGCCGCCGGGCAACGCCATCCGCCGGTCGAGTTCGGCCAGCGCGGCGACTTGCGCCTCGCGCGCGAGCGAGGCCGGCGGCACGAGCGGCGCCAGCGCGTCGGCGAGCTTGCCGGGCGTGCAATCGGCTTGCAGCAGTTCGGGGATCGCGCGGCGCTCCAAGACGAGATTGGGCAGCAGGACGTGCGGCGCGGTCACGACGAAGCGCAGCAGGCTTTCGACCGGCGAAACGCGATAGGCGCCGACCGTCGGCACGCCGGCGAGCGCGAGTTCGAGCGTGGCGGTGCCCGACGCCGCCAGCGCGGCGCGCGCGCGGCGGAACGCGGCGAGCTTGGCGTCCTCGCCCACGAGGATGCGCGGAGCGACCGGCCAATCCGCCGCCGCGGAGCGGATAGCCTCCTCGACGTGGGGCATCGCGGGCAGCGCGAGGTCGAACGCGCCGATGCGCCCGCGCAACAGGCCGAGCGCGGTCCCGAACGGCGCCATCAGCCGGCCGACCTCGCTGCGCCGCGAGCCGGGCAACGCCAGCACGAGCGGCGGCCCGGACGCGCGCGCGGCCGCCTCGGCCGCGTCGGGCCGCAGCGCGCCGAGCTTCTCGACCAGCGGATGGCCGACGTAGACGCAGCGCGGGCCGCCGAGGCGCTCGTGCGCGGCCGGCTCGAAGGGAAGCACGGCGAGCACGAGATCGACGTAGGCGCGCATCGCCTTGGCGCGGCCCGGCCGCCACGCCCAGACGGTCGGGCTGACGTAATCGACCACGTAGAGGTCGGGCAGCGCGCGGCGCGCGCGACGCGCGACGCGATGCGTGAAGTCCGGGCTGTCGATCAGCACCAGCGCGTCCGGCTTCGCGGCGACGACGTCGGCCGCCGTCTCGCGGATGCGCGACAGCACGCGAGGCAACGCGCGCACGACGGCGTCGAAGCCCATCAGCGTCACGTCCGACATCGGGAACAGGCTTTGCAGCCCCTCGCGCGCCATCGCGGGTCCTCCGACGCCACGGAACTCGACCGCGCCGCCCGTCAGCGTCCGCAGCGCGCGCATCAGGTCGGCGCCGAGGTGGTCGCCGGAAGGTTCGCCGGCGACGAGGTGGACGCGCAACGGCGCGCTCACGCCGCGCGCCCGAACAGCGAGATCCCCGCCGCGTCGGCCGCCCTTGCCATCGCCTCGCGGTCGAGGACCAGCGCGCCGCCGGCTTCCCAGGCGATCGCGGCGAGGCCGGCGCGGCGCGCCGCCTCGACCGTGCGCGGCCCCAGCGCGGGAAGGTCGACGCGGCGGTCCTGTCCGGGCTTGGGGGCCTTGTAGAGCAGGCCCGAGGGCGGCCGGCGCCGGATGCGGCCCGACGCGCGCAGCTCCGCCACGCGCGCGAGCATGGCGTCCGTTCCCTCCGCCGCTTCGATCGCCCAGACGTGGCCGTCGCACACGACGGCGGCCTGGCCGGCATCGAACGGTCCCGTCGCCGCGACCAGCCGGGCGGCGAATTCGGCGTCGCGCAGCGTCGCCGCCACGGGCGCGCGGCGCGCGATCGCGCCCGCAGGCGCGAGCAGGCCGGGCGCGGCCTCGTGCGCCCCCAGCACGCGAAAGCCCTCGCGCTCGAAGAAGCGCGCGACCCGCGACAGCAGGCGATCGTCGCCGCCGCGCAGCGCGTCGAGGAACGCCGGCACCAACCGCAGCGCGCCGAAATCGAGCCTGAGGTCGCGAAAGGCCGGCCGCGTCAGCCCGCCGACGATCACGAGGTCGCGCACGTTCGCGCCGCGCAGCGCGGCGAGCAGCGCGCCGATGCGGCCGAGCCTGACGCGCGCGTGCGGCCAGCCGGCGAGTTCGCCGTCGACGAACCCCTCGATGCCCAGGAGGAACACGTCGCGCCCGGCCGAGCGGGCCGCGCGCGCGACCGCCAAGGGAAATTCGCCCGCGCCGCAGATGACGCCGAGAGGCGAAGTCGATCCGGTCGCGCTCACGCGTCGACGCCGCGGCCCGCCCGCGGCGTGCAGAGCGGCCGGTCGCCGCCGGCGCGCACGAAGGCGAACATCTCGGCGGCCAGCGGATCGGCGCCGTGGCGCGCCTGCGCCCCGTCGAGCCGGTCGGCGAGCGTCGAGCCCGCGGGGCCGAAGAAGATCGCGCGATAGGCCGCGCGCAGGCGACCGAGCGCGGCGCGGTCGAGCCCGCGGCGCGTCAGGCCCACGACGTTGAGGCCGGCGAGCTCCGCCGGCGCGCCGATGACGAGGCCGAACGGGATCACGTCGCGCGTCACTCCCGCGAGGCCCGAGACGAAGGCGCCGCGCCCGATCCGCGTCCGTTGCAGCGCCATGGCGGCGCCGCCGAAGATGACGCCGTCGCCGATCTCGCAATGGCCGGCGAGCAGCGCGCCGTTGGTGAGGATGACGTCGTCGCCGAGCGCGCAATCGTGGCCGACGTGCGAGGCGGCGAACAAGTGGCAGCGCGCGCCGATCCGCGTCAGCCCGCCGCCGCCCGCCGTGCCGCGGCTGACCGTGACGCCCTCGCGCAAATGCGTCGCCTCGCCGATCTCCACCCGAGTCGGCTCGCCCTTGTAGGACAGCGATTGCGGCGCGCCGCCGACCTTGCAGAACGCCTCGATGCGCACGCCCGCCGCCAGCGTCACGTCGCCCTCGATCGCGACGTGGGAAACCAGCGTCGCCCCCGGTCCGACCTTCGCGCCGGCGCCCACGAGGCAGAACGGGCCGATCTCGGCGGACGGGTCGAGGACCGCGCCCTCCTCGACGATCGCGCTCGGGTGGATCCGCGCCATCGTCAGGCGACGATCATCGCCGAAATCTCGGCCTCGCTGACCAGGGTCCCCTCGACCCGCGCCTCGCCGCGATAGCGCCAGACGTTGCGCTTCTGCGCGAGCTTGGTCATGTGCAGGCGCATCTGGTCGCCGGGCGTCACCGGCTTGCGGAACTTCGCGCCGTCGATGGTCATGAAATAGACGAGCCGCGGCTTGTCGGCCTTCTCCATCGCGTGGATGCAAAGCGCGCCCGCGGTCTGCGCCATCGCCTCGATCTGCAGCACGCCGGGAAACACCGGCCGGCCGGGAAAATGTCCCATGAACTGCGGCTCGTTGGCCGTGACGTTCTTGATCCCGACGCACGAGCGGTCGCCGTCGATCTCCACGATGCGGTCGACCAGCAGGAACGGGTAGCGGTGCGGCAGGTATTCGAGCAGGCGCTGCACGTCGATGACGTCGAGCGTCGCGGCTGGCGCGCCGGCGGTCGGGTCGGTCATGGCTTCTCCTTGCCCTCGCCGCGCCCGCCGGCGGCGGTGCGGCGCATGTCGGCGACGAAGCGGGCGAATTCGCGCACCGGCATCGCCGGCGAGCCGATCCACCGGCCGCCCGCGGGCACGTCGTTCATCACGCCGGCCTGGGCGCCGATCTGCGCGCCCTGCCCGATCGTCAAATGGTCGGCGACGCCGACCTGGCCGGCGAGCACGACGTAATCGCCGAGCCGGCTCGAGCCGGCGACCCCGGCCTGCGCCACGACGATGCAATGCCGGCCGACGCGCACGTTGTGGGCGATCATCGCGAGGTTGTCGATCTTCGTCCCCTCGCCCACCACCGTGTCGCCGACGGCGCCACGGTCGATGGTCGCGTTGGCGCCGATCTCGACGTCGTCCTGCACGACGACGCGGCCGACCTGCGGTATCTTGGAATGGCCGCGCGGCCCCGGCGCATAGCCGAAGCCGTCCTGGCCGAGCCGCGCGCCGGGATGGATCGTCACGCGGTCGCCGAGCAGCGCGTGTTGCACCGAAGCGCCGGCGCCGATGCGGCAGCCGCGGCCTATCCGGCAACGCGGACCCACCACGGCGTTGGGCCCCACGATCGTGCCGGCGCCGATCTCCGCCTCGGCGCCGATCACCGCGCCGGCTTCGACGACGACGCCCTCTTCGAGGTCGGCGGAATCGTCGACATGGGCGGCGGGCGAGATCGCGCGCTCGCCGGTCAGCGGGGGCGCGGCGAGCGCCGGCGGATGGAGTTTGGCGAGCGCGAGCGCGAAGGCGCCGGCGGGCGCCTTGACGGCGAGCGCGAGCGTCCCGACGGGCGCCCGATCGGCCAATGCCGCCGGCACGAAGACCGCGAGCGCGCGCGTCCTGGCGAGCGCATCGGCGTTTTTCGGCCCGTCGCAAAACGCGAGGTCGGCGCGGCCCGCCTCGGCCAACGTCGCGACCCCCCCGACGGTGCGCGACAGGTCGGCGCCGGGGGACGCGACGGCGCCGGTCCAAGCCACGACGTCGGTCAGCGTCGCGGGAACGAGGTCGAAGAAGCGCGCGGGATCGCCCATGGCGTCAGGCGTTAGGGCAAGCGGGCGGCACGCGCAATCGCGCCGCCGCCCGGTCACGGGTCGCGATCAGAACGACGAGCCGCCCGAGAAGCGGAAGTTCTGCGTCACGTCGTTGGCGCCCTTGGTGAGCACGAACGCGTAGTCGAACCGGATCGGCCCCAGCGGCGACGCCCACAGGATGCTGGCGCCGACGGACGAGCGGATGCGGTGATCGTCGCCCACCGTGATGCAGGTGCCCTGCGGCCCGTTGACGCCCGCGCTTCCCGCGACGTTGCCCGGGATGAAATTCGTCGTGCTCGGATAGGTGCAGGCCGCCCCGTTGCCGAAGTTGGTCTTGCCGCCATAGCCGAACAGCGTGCCGGCGTCGGCGAACAATGCGCCCTTCAGGCCGACTTCCTTCGGCAGGCCGGGCAGCGGGAACTGCGCTTCCAGCGACGCGCCGAAATAAGTGGTGCCGCCGAGCGCGTTGCCGTTCGCCGAGCTCGCCACCGTGATGTCGCGCGGGCCGATGCCGCCCGGCGCGAAGCCGCGCACCAGTTCCGGCCCCATGTTGAACTGGTCGAAGATGCCGAGCTTGCCGTCGTAGCCGATGACGTTGCCGCCCTGCACGCGCGCGATGCCCACGAGGTCGTCGGTCACCGAGCGATAATAGCGCGCGTCCGCGGTGGTGCGGATGAAGTGCGCCGCGCCGCCGAGGCCCGCCACGTCCTGCGTCAGCTTGGCGTAGATGCCGTCGTGCGGGTCGTTCACGTCGTCGAGCGAATTGTAGGTCAGCGAATAGCCGATCATCGACGTCAGGCGGTTGCCGACCGCGTCCTTCAGCGCCAGCGACGCCTCGCCGTTGAGCAGGCAATTGTTGGTCGCCGAAGCGGTCGGATTGCCCGGATCTCCCGGCGTGAAGTTCGGGATCGAGACCGTGCAATCGTTGTAGGGCTGGGTCGTCGTATTGGGGATCGACACGTTCGAGTTGAACAGCGAGTAGTGCGGCTGGAACGACAGCTGGTCGTTGATCGGCAGCCCGAACGCGACCGTGAAGCCCGTCACCGTGTTGGTGTAATAGCTGTAGCTCGACGCCGAGGTCTGCTTGCTGAACAGGTCGAGCGTCGCCGACATGCGCCGGTCGAGGAAATACGGCTCGGTGAACGACAGGTCGACGCCGCGCGAATATTGTCCGACGCTGGCCGACAGGCTGACCGCCTGGCCGCGGCCGAGGAAGTTCTTCTCGGTGATCGAACCGCCGACCGAGAAGCCGTCGGTCGTCGAATAGCCGCCGAACACCTTGAAGGCGCCGGTGGGCTGGTCCTGCACGTCGACGTTGATGACGACGCGGTCGGGCGAGGAGCCCGGCGCGGTGGTGATGCGCACGTTCTTGAAATAGCCGAGCGCCTTCAGGCGGCGCTCCGCCTTGGCGACCAGCACCGGGTTGTAGGGGTCGCCTTCGCCCAGCTCGAACTCGCGGCGGATCACGTAATCGCGCGTGCGCGTGTTGCCGGTGATGTTGATGCGCTCGACGTAGACAGGCGGGCCGTTCTCGACCACCAGCGACATCGAGATGGTGTGGGTGGCGGCGTCGCGCGTGCCGGTCGGGCGGACCTGCGCGAAGGCGTTGCCGGTGCGCACCGCGTCGCGCGAGATCGCCTCGGACGACTTCTGCACGAGATCGGCGTCGTAGACGTCGCCCTTGCCGAATTGGAGGTCGTTCTGCAGCGCCGCAGCGTCGACGCCGGGCACGCGCGACACCACGTTCACGCCCGACACCCGGTATTGCGGGCCTTCGGACACCGAGATCGTGATGTAATAGCCGGGATCGGGCGTCGGCGAGTATTTCGCGTCCACGCCGGTGATCTTGAAGTCGGCGTAGCCGTTCTTCTCGTAATAGGCGCGGATCTTCTCGACGTCGGCGTTCAGGCGGTCGGGGTCGTAGACGTCGGTCGTCTTGAACCACGACAGGAAGTTCATGGTCGTTGTGGCCATCAGGCCGCGCAGCTTGTCGCTCGAATAGGCTTGGTTGCCCACGAAGTCGATCTTGCGGACGCCCGTCTTGCCGCCCTCGTCGATGGTGAAAACGACGTCGACCGTGCCGTTGGGCACCGCAACCACGCGATAGGTCACGGAGGCGGCCGAGCGGCCGGCGCGGCCGTAGACGTCCTTGATTCGTTGCAGGTCGGCCGTGGCCACGGCCGCCTTGAAGGGGTTGCGGACCTTGCTGTCCACCTCGACCCGCAACTGGGACGGCTTCACGTTCGAGGCGCCCTCGAAGAAGACGCGATTGATGGTCTTGCCCTCGGCGGCGGAAGGCTGGAGCACCGCCTGAGCGGATGCCGGACCGGCGGCGAACACCGCGATCAGGAGGCCGATGACGAGGGCGACGCGCCCGAGAAAATCGCGAACCAAGGTCATCGAGCGTCGTTCCCCGTCTTCAAGGGACCCTTGCGGACCCCATTCGGGACCCTCACGGACCCCACTCACGCCCCGACCTCCGGCTGTCGCCGACCGTCGGAATCCTTAACGCTCTTAAAGACAAACGCCGGGTCTTGTAAACCTTCGGCGCCGGATTTCCGGGCTTTTTCGCCGGCCGTGGCCCAAACACCACAGCTCTTGGTCAGCGAAACGTTAACCAGCGCGGCCGAACAGGCGCGGCACCAGCCGGAACAGGTCGTTGGAAGTCGCGAACAGGAACACCAGCGCCACGAAGGCGAGCCCGATTCGGAACCCGATTTCCTGGCTGCGCTCGCTCAAAGGGCGGCCGCGCACCCCCTCGATGGCGTAATAGAGCAGATGACCGCCGTCGAGCATCGGGATCGGCATCAGGTTCATCAGCCCGATCGACACCGAGAACAGCGCCACCAGCGACAGCAGCGCGCCGAAACCGATCTTGGCGACCGCGCCGGCCATGGCGCCCACGCCGATCGGGCCCGAAATCTGGTCGGCCGGCTGTCGGCCGGCGACGAGGCCGCGCAGGTAGACGCCCGTGCGGGCGACCACGCCCCAAGTCTCGTCGAGGCCGCGGCCCAGCGCGCCGACCGGACCAAAGGAAACGTGGCGAAGCGCGCCCGGCCCGGAATCGGCCTGCACGCCGATCACGCCGAACTTCTGCGGGCCGAACGGCTTGACCTCGACCGTCCGCAATTCGGGCGTCACGTTCAAGGCCACGTCGGCGTCCGCGCGCCGCACCACGATCCGCAGCGGCGACCCCGGATTGAGCGAGACGGCGTCCTGCAATTGGGCGAAGCCGTCGATCGGGCGGCCGTCGATCGAGATCACCAAGTCGCCCGCGAGGAACCCGGCCTTCTCGGCGGCTCCGCCCGCGACCACCTTCGCCACCACGGGACGCACGACGTTGTCGCCGTAAACATAGGCGTTGCCGGAGAAAATCGCGATCGCGAGCAGGAAATTGGCGATCGGTCCCGCCGCCACGATGGCCGCGCGCTTCCACACCTCCTGTCCCGCCAGCGTCAGCGCACGCTCCTCCGGACTCAGCGCATTTGCAGCCGACGGGTCGGGCACGCTCGCCGCGTTGGCGTCGCCGAAGAACTTGACGTAGCCGCCGAGCGGAAGCGCCGCGAGCCGCCAGCGCGTACCCTTCTTGTCGGTCCAGCCGGCGATTTCGGGCCCGAAGCCGATGGAAAACGCCTCGACCTTCACGCCGCACCAGCGGCCGACGAGGAAATGCCCCATTTCGTGGATGAACACCACGACCAGGAGCACGAAGAAGAAGGGAAGCAGATAGCCCATCGCCGCCACGGGAAAACCGGCCAAACTCGACAAGAAACCCACGCGACGCTCCCCCGCGACGGCAAGAGCCGTTGGTTAAGGAAGCGTTACCGTGCCAGAGGGCGCGGGCCGGGCCAAGCGCCTTCGCAGGGCCTTCACTCCATATGGTAAACGCCGGGCGGGTCCGCAATCGGTCGCGGTCCGTCGGGGCTCCTCACCACTGAAACCAGCCGGCCGCCGCGTGTCCCGCGCCGGCGCGCGCCACGCCCACCAGCGCGATCATGGCGGCGGCGGCCAAGTAACCGTCGAGCCGGTCCATCACGCCGCCGTGGCCCGGAATGAGCGCGCCCGAATCCTTCACCCCGAACCGCCTTTTGATCGCCGATTCATAGAGATCGCCGCCTTGGGAGGCGACGGAGGCGGCCAGCCCGAGCGCCAGATCGAGCCGCCACCGCGACGGTTCGGGCGCGAACAAGGCCGAGGCCGCCGCGCCGCTGGCCGCGCCGACGAGGAAGCCGGCCCAAGTCTTTTTGGGTGAAACCGCGGGCCAAAGCTTCGGCCCGCCGATCAGCCGGCCGCCGAAATAGGCCATCGTGTCGGTCGCCCAGACGACCGCGAACAGCCAGAACGCCGCGACGAATCCGTACGGCCAATCGAACCGCAGTAACAGCGTGGCGACCAGCGGGGACGCGGCATAGAGGACGCCGGCGGCGGCCCAGCCGGCCCGCGCGCGGCCCGCCAGCGGGCCGACGACGGCCGCGGCGAGCGCGACGGCGGCCAACGCGTCCGCCGGATGGGCGGGCAATCGCGAGGCCGCGACCGCGAGGCCCAGCCCCGCCGCCAGCGAGCGCACGAACGGCCGCGCGCCGCCGACCATGCGCTGCCATTCGAACGCGATCGCGCCCGACGCCGCAAGCCAGAACAGGCCGTAGGCGCGCGACCAGAACGGTCCGGCGTCCGCCATCCAAGTCAACCCGATCGCCACGGCGCCGAGCGCGAGCGCGGACGCGATGCGGGTCCCCAGCTCGCTCGCTTTGGCGGCGGGCGGCGGCGCCGATCGCGCGCTCACGACGCGTTCGCGGCGGGACGGGCGACGACGTCGCCGAAGCGGCGCTCGCGCGAGGCATATTCGGCGAGCGCTGCGGCGAAATCGGCGCGGTCGAAGTCCGGCCAAAGCGTCGGCAGGAAAACGAACTCGGCATAGGCCGCCTGCCAGAGCAGGAAATTCGACAGCCGACGCTCGCCCGACGTGCGGATGACGAGGTCGGGATCGGGCAGGTCGGGGGCGTCCAGCGCCCGGCCGAGCGCGGCCTCGTCGATGGCTTCGGCGGACAGCCGCCCAGCCGCGACTTCGCGGGCGAGCCGTCGCGCGGCGTCGGCGATCTCCTGCCGACCGCCGTAATTGAACGCGACCACGAGCGTCAGCGCGTCGTTGGCCGCAGTGAGCGCCTGCGCCTCGTCGAGCAGCGCGACGATGTCGGGCGCGAGGCCCGCCCGCCGGCCGATGATGCGCACGCGCACGCCCGCCGCGTGCAGCTCGGCGAGGTCGTTGCGCACGAACCGGCGCAGCAATCCCATGAGATAGTCGACCTCGGGCGCGGGACGCCGCCAGTTCTCGGCCGAGAACCCGTAGACCGTCAGCGTGGCGATCCCGAATTCCGACGCCGCGCGCACGGCGCGGCGCAGCGCCTCCACGCCGCGTCGATGGCCCTCGAAGCGGGGAAGGCCGCGGGCCTTCGCCCAGCGGCCGTTGCCGTCCATGATGATGGCGACGTGGCGCGGCGGCGCGCCGGCGTCGTCCGGGGTCCGCGGCGTCACGCCGTTCACACCTGCATGATTTCTTTTTCCTTGGCGGCCAGCGCCTGGTCGACGTCCTTGATCGCCTGGTCGGTCGCCTTCTGGACTTCGCCTTCGTGGCGCTTCTCGTCGTCTTCGCTCATCGCGTGGTCCTTGAGCAGGCGCTTGAGCACGTCGAGGCCGTCGCGGCGGACGTGGCGCACGGCGACGCGCGCGTCCTCCGAATATTTGTGCGCGACCTTGACCAGCTCCTTGCGGCGCTGCTCGTTCAGCTCGGGGATGCGGATGCGCAGCACCTGCCCTTCGGTCGCCGGATTGAGGCCGAGGTTGGAATCGCGGATCGCCTTGTCGACCGCCTGCACCATCGAGCGGTCCCAGACCTGCACCGACAACAGCCGAGACTCGGGCACGCTCACGGTCGCCACCTGGTTCAGCGGCATGGTCTGGCCGTAGGCCTCGACGCGCACGGGCTCGAGAAGGCTCGCCGAGGCGCGCCCGGTGCGCAGGCCGCCCAGTTCCTGGCGCAGCGTCGCCAGCGCGCCGGCCATGCGGCGCTTGAGGTCTTCGAGGTCGAATTTCGGTAGCGCCATGGTGTTCCGTCCGGGTGCGGCGCGGAGCCGCGGATTCGCTCCGTCCCCGATACCACGGGCAACGCGCGCGACATAGGGCCGCCGCGCGCGGCCGCGTCCTCCTGACGCGCGGCCGCCATTTGACCGCCGCACTTCCGCCGCCCGCCCGCTTGGTCTATCGGCCGCCGGCCTCGCGGGAGGCGGCGCGCCGGGCGCGCTGGCATCGAGACCCCTGACATGAGCGAACCGACGAGCGCCGCGCACGCCGC
>JAGWKJ010000297.1 GCA_028865375.1 Hyphomicrobiales bacterium
AACCCTAGGAGCGGGCGGTTAAAGGCGGCTTAACCTTAAGGCCCGGGCGGCGCGCGTTGCCGGCGTCGGCGTCGCGGGTCTATGACCGGCGCCGAAGCCGCCGCCTCGCGGCCGGCCCGTCCTCTTCGCCGGACCAAGCCCATGACTTTCGTCTATCGCCCGCCCTTCGACCTCGGACCCGACCACACCCCCTGGCGCAAGCTCGACGCGCCGGCGCCGACGGTCGAGCGCTTCCGCGGTCGCGACATGCTGGTGGTGCCGCAGGAATCGCTGCGCCTGCTCGCCAAGGAGGCGATGGTCGACATCAACCATCTGCTGCGGCCGGGGCATCTCGCCCAGCTCGCGGCGATCCTCGACGACCCGGAGGCGACGCAGAACGACCGCTTCGTCGCCTGGGAGCTGCTGAAGAACGCCAACGTCTCGGCCGGCGGCGTGCTCCCGATGTGCCAGGACACCGGCACCGCCATCGTCGTGGGCAAGAAGGGCCGCGCGATCTTCACCGAGGGCGACGACGAGGCCTCGATCGCACAGGGCATCGCAGACGCTTACGCCGAGAAGAACCTGCGCTATTCGCAACTGGCGCCGCTGTCGATGTTCGAGGAGAAGAACACCGGCGACAACCTGCCCGCCCAGATCGAGATCGCGGCGGAGGGCGAGGATTCCTACAAGTTCCTGTTCATCGCCAAGGGCGGCGGCTCGGCCAACAAGAGCTTCTTCTACCAGGCGACGCCCTCGATCCTCACCCACGACCGCATGGTCGCGTTCCTGCACGAGAAGATCCTGACGCTGGGCACCGCCGCCTGCCCGCCCTATCACCTCGCCATCGTCATCGGCGGCACCAGCGCCGAGCAAACCATGAAGACGGTGAAGCTCGCCTCCACCCGCTATCTCGACGCGCTGCCGACCGAAGGCGGCATGGACGCGCACGCCTTCCGCGACCTCGCGATGGAAAAGGAGATCCACGAACTCACCCGCCAGACCGGCGTCGGCGCGCAGTTCGGCGGCAAGTATTTCTGCCACGACGTGCGCGTGATCCGCATGGCGCGCCACGGCGCGTCGCTGCCCGTCGGCATCGGCGTGTCCTGCTCGGCCGACCGCCAGGCGCTCGGCAAGGTCACGCGCGAGGGCGTGTTCGTCGAGGCGCTGGAGCGCAACCCCGCGCGCTTCATGCCCGAGATCGACGAGAAGGCGCTGGCCGGCGACGTGGTGCGCATCGACCTCGACCGGCCGATGAAGGAGATCCTCGCCGAGCTCTCCCGCCACCCGATCCGCACGCGGCTGTCGCTCACCGGGACGATGATCGTGGCGCGCGACCTCGCGCACGCCAAGATCCGCGAGCGGCTCGAGCGCGGCGAGCCGATGCCCGCCTACATGAAGGACCATCCGGTCTATTACGCCGGCCCCGCCAAGACGCCGGCGGGCTACGCCTCGGGCTCGTTCGGCCCCACGACGGCCGGGCGCATGGACAGCTACGTCGACCAGTTCCAGGCCGCCGGCGGTTCGATGGTGATGCTCGCCAAGGGCAACCGCTCGCGCCAGGTGCGCGAAGCCTGCGCCAAGCACGGCGGCTTCTACCTCGGCTCGATCGGCGGGCCGGCCGCGATCCTCGCCAAGGACTGCATCCGCAAGGTCGAGCCGCTGGAATATCCCGAGCTCGGCATGGAAGCGGTGTGGAAGATCGACGTCGTCGACTTCCCCGCCTTCATCGTCATCGACGACAAGGGCAACGACTTCTTCAAGGAGCTGAACCTCGGGTGATGGGCGGGAAGGGCGCGGCCCGCCCCGTCACTTCCCTGCCTTGGCCTTCGCCCGTTCGATGCCTTCCTTGACGATCAGCTTCGCCTCGTCGGCGTCGCCCCAGCGCGTGACCTTGACCCACTTGCCGGGCTCGAGGTCCTTGTAGTGCTCGAAGAAGTGCTCGATCTGCATCAGCGTGATGCGCGGCAGGTCGGTGTAATTGTGGACGTTCTCGTAGCGCTGGGTGAGCTTGGCGGAGGGCACCGCGAGGATCTTCTCGTCGCCGCCGGCCTCGTCCTGCATCAGCAAGACGCCGATCACGCGGCACGAGATCACCGCGCCGGGCACGATGGCGCGCGTGTTGGCGACGATGACGTCGCACGGGTCGCCGTCGTCCGACAGCGTGTGCGGGATGAAGCCGTAGTTCCCGGGATAGCGCATCGACGTGTAGAGGAAGCGGTCGACGACGAGCGCGCCGGCCTCCTTGTCCATCTCGTATTTGATCGGCTCGCCGCCGATCGGCACCTCGATCACGACGTTCACGATCTCAGGCGGATCCTTGCCGATCGACACCGCTTCCAAGCGCATGAGCCCCTCCCGATTCGTGACCCGACTCTGTAGCCGCACCGGCGCCGTCGCGCCAAGCGGCGGGGAGCGGGCGAAGTCGCACGTCTCAATCGAAGCCGTAGGCGATCCGTTCCAGCCGCTCGGGGCCGAAGGTCTCCCCCGCGCGGCGCAGGCGCAGGCCGCCGAGCCGCTCGTAGAAGACGATGGCGCGCGCGTTGTCGGCCAGCGCCCACACCACGGTCGAGCGCAGGCCATGGGCGGCGAGTTCGCGCCGCGCGGCCGCGAACAGCCGCCGGCCGAAGCCGAGGCCCTGGTATTCTGGCGCGAGGTAGATCTCGAACACCTCGCCCTCGTAGGGCAGCGCCGGCACGCGGTTGCGGCCGAAGCTGCAATAGCCGCCGACGTCGCCGCCGAAGTCGAACACCATCAGCGGCGAGCCGCCGGCGATCGCGCGGTCCCACCAGCGCGGGCCGCGGCGCGCCACCATGCGCTCGAGCTCGCCGCCGGGGATGATGCCGCGGTAGGCCTCGCGCCACGCCGCGTCGTGAGCGCGCGCGACGCCCGCGGCGTCGCCCGCCCTCGCCATCCTGAATCGGGTGAGCGTCTCGACCATGGCCCGAGACTATGCCCGGCCGCGCGCCGCTCCA
>JAGWKJ010000298.1 GCA_028865375.1 Hyphomicrobiales bacterium
CGAAGTCGTAGCGCTTGAAGCCGAGCTGGGCCGCGCCGGCGAAATCGGAGATCGGGAACACGGACTTGAAGACCGCCTGCAGGCCCTCGTCGGATCGGCCGCCGGCGGGTTCCTTGACCATCAGGAAGTGGTCGTACGAGGCCTTCTGGACCTCGATCAGGTTGGGCATGTCCGCGACTTCCGCGATGTGCCCGAAGAACTTGCGGATGCGGTTGCGGCCGGTGAAGGTCTGGGACGGGGTCTTGGCCATGTCGCTCCTCGAAGCCTCTGCATCTGCGCCGGCGCCGCGGCGCCCGCGCCGCGCCCGGCGGATCGCCGCGACGCGGACCGCCGGAAAACGCCGGCGGAAATCGGGGCCGACGATGCCGGCCCCCGGAAAACGCGAACGCGCCCGGCGTCGCCTTCCTAGGAAGGGACGCCGGACGCGGCCGGGGACCGGCGGCTAGCCGCCGGTCCGCCGGATCACTTGAGGTCGACCTTGGCGCCGACCTTCTCGAGGGTCGCCTTGATCTTGGCGGCTTCGTCCTTCGACACGCCTTCCTTGACGGGCTTGGGCGCGCCTTCGACGAGATCCTTGGCTTCCTTGAGGCCGAGGCCGGTGATCGCGCGGACCTCCTTGATGACCTCGATCTTCTTGTCGCCGGCGGCCGTCAGGATGACCGAGAACTCGGTCTGCTCCTCGGCGACGGCGGCGGCGCCGGCGGCGCCCGGCGCGGCGGCGACCGCTACGGCGGCCGCGGCCGACACGCCCCACTTCGATTCCAGCAGCTTGGCGAGCTCGGCGGCTTCCAGCACCGTCAGCGACGACAGCTCATCGACGATCTTTTCGAGATTGGCCATTTCAACGTTCCTTGATCGGTTCTTGGACGTACGTCCGATGGGTTGCAGGCGGGCCTCTCAGGCCGCGTCCTTTCCGGCATAGGCCCCGAACACGCGCGCCAGCTTGGCGGCGGGCGCGGTCGAGAGTTGCGCGATCTTGGTCGCGGGCGCGTTCAGCAGTCCCACGATCTTGGCGCGCAATTCGTCGAGCGAGGGCAGGGAGGCGAGCGCCTTCACGCCTTCGGGGTCCAGATGGGTCTTGCCCATCGCGCCGCCGAGCACCACGAACTTCTCGTGATCCTTGGCGAACGCGGAGCAGACCTTCGGCGCGGCCACCGGATCGTCCGAATAGGCGATCAGGGTCGGTCCCTTGAGATAGGTGCCGACGGAGGCCACGTCCGTGCCTTCGAGCGCGATCTTGGCGAGGCGGTTCTTCGCGACCTCGACCTTCGCCCCTGCCGCACGCGTGCGCTTGCGCAACGTCTGCAACTGGGCGACGGTGAGGCCGGAATAGTGGGCGACGACGACCACGCTCGTCTTCTTGAAGACGGCGTTGAGTTCGGCGACGGCCGCTTTCTTTTCCGCTCTTTCCACGTCTCAGCTCTCACGTTTGGCGGGCCCGGGGGCCCGCCGGTTGCTCGAAAAGCCGGTCCGCGAAGCGGCCCGACCCTCTTTGCGCCTGTCCCGCGACGCGCGAACGCGCCGTCAGAGCCGAGTAAGGACGTCCCGCGGCGGTCGCCCGCCGCAAATCCGCTTCCCCGTCTGTGCAGGCCGGACCCGTCGCCGAAGCGGAAGGTCTCGATTAAGCTCCAAACCCGGTCTTGCGACCGAGCCGGGGCGCCGGCAGTCTCGGACAGGACATGGCCGGAACGACCCGTGGCCGAGGCCCCGGGTTTCCGGCCCATCCACCGTCCACGGGCGTTGCGGCCCGCGACGGAATCCAAATTCGAACGATAGGGCCCCTCGCGTGCGGCCCTCGGGGCGGCTCTCTAGCGACTTCCCTCCGCCTTGCCAAGCGGAAAATGGTCGCGGCCGACGCGCGCCCGCCAAGACTTTACCGCGGATTGAGGAAAGCAGGGCACAATGCACGCCGCCGCCATCATGAGCCCCTCCCCCTCCATCGCCATGCAAGCATTGCCCACGCGAGCGGCAAATTGCACCGTTCAAGCCGATCGCGCTTGGCCGATCACGATCGCGACGATCACGGGCCTTGGTTTGGCGCTGCGCATCGCGCTCGCCGGCGGGCCGCTGACGCTCGACGAGGCCTGGTCGCTGCACAATCTGCGGCTTGTCCGCGCGCCGTGGCAGGTCTTCTGGAAAATATCGCACGACAACAATCACTTCCTGAATTCATTCTGGCTCGCCTTGGTCGGCGGAACCGAACCTTGGGCGATGCGCGCGCCGTCGGTCCTGATGGGGGGCGCATTCATCGTGGCGATGGCCGTGCTCGGCCGGCGGCGCGACGGCGCGACCGGGATCGCCGCGGCCATCCTCGCCGCGTCCGGCTATTATTTCGTCGCTTATTCCGCCGAGGCGCGGGGCTACATGGGCGCCACGCTCGCCTTGGCGCTGGCCGCGCTCGCGTTCGAACGGGCCCTGGCGACAGGCTCGGCCAAGGCGCGTTTTGCGATGGCCGCCTGGCTGGGAATTGGCCTGTTCTGGCACCTCGCCCTATTGCCCGCGATTCCGCTGTTCGGCCTCGCCGCGGCCATCGAGGCGAAACGGCGCGGGGCGACCGCCGTCGCCGCGTTCGAGCACACGATGCGTTTGATGTTGCCCACGGTCGCGGCGGCGGTTCCCGCCTTCGCCTGCGTGGCGGCCGGCATCCTCGCGACGGGCAAGTTCATTATCGGCGGCGTGACGCCCTACGCGGCGGTCGACGCGGCGACGGGGCTGACGGGCCTCGTGGGCGCGCTGGCCGGCCTGCCGGCGGCGACGCCGGCGGCGATCTCCGCGTGCCTCGGCGCGGCGCTGGTCGCGGGCGGCCTCGCGGTCTCGGCGCCGGCGCGGCGCGGCTTGATCGCCGTCACGACGCTGGGCTTTCCGCTCGCCGTATTCGCGCTGCGGCCGCCCAACGTGGCCTTTCCCCGCTATTGGTTCGTGAT
>JAGWKJ010000299.1 GCA_028865375.1 Hyphomicrobiales bacterium
GCTTCATCAGGTCTTCGAGCGCCACGGTCTTCGTCTTGCCCGCCTGAATGTCGATCATGCGCCGTTCGGCGAGATAGAGGTCCTCGATGTCGCCGAGATATTCGAGGATCGCCTCGCGGGCGTAATAGGTCTTGGTGCGGCCGGTGGCGCGCGCCAACGCCTCGAGACGGCTTTCCACTTCGGCGGGCAGTCGGATCGCCAACATGGTCTCGCTCCGGAATCGATACGCTATACATGTATAGCGAAGGCATCCAGATTGCAAGGTTCGACGCGGCGCCCGCCCTCAATCGTTGGCGCCGCGGATGGCCGCCACCACCGCGTCCGTGACCTGCTTGGTCGTCGCCCCGCCTCCGACGTCGGGCGTCAGCACGCCCGCAGCGCAGGTCGCCTCGACCGCGCGCATCAGGCGCGCGGCGGCTTCGGCCTCGCCGAGATGCTCCAGCATCTGCGCCGCGGTCCAGAACGACGCCACCGGGTTGGCGATCCCCTTGCCCGCGATGTCGAACGCCGACCCGTGGATCGGTTCGAACATCGAGGGGAAGCGCCGCTGCGGATCGACGTTGGCGGTCGGCGCCACGCCGAGGCTGCCCGCCAGCGCGCCCGCGAGATCGGACAGGATGTCGGCGTGCAGGTTGGTCGCAACGATCATGTCGAGGCTCCGGGGCTTCAGCGTCATGCGCGCGGTCATGGCGTCGACCAGCATCTTGTCCCACGCGACGTCGGGGAACTCCTTGGCGACCTCGGCGGCGATCTCGTCCCACATCACCATGCCGTGGCGCTGCGCGTTCGACTTGGTGACGACGGTCAGCAGCTTGCGCGGCCGCGCTCGCGCCAGTCCGAAGGCGTAGCGCATGATGCGCGTCACGCCGACGCGGGTGAAGATCGCGACCTCGGTGCCGACCTCCTCGGGCAGGCCGCGATGCGCGCGGCCCCCGCAGCCGGAATACTCGCCCTCGGAATTCTCGCGCACGATCACCCAATCGAGGTCGCCTGGGCCGACGTCGCGCAGCGGCGAGCGCACGCCGGGCAGGATCCGCGTCGGCCGCACGTTTGCGTATTGGTCGAAGCCTTGGCAGATCGGCAGCCGGAGGCCCCACAGCGTGACGTGGTCGGGCACGTCGGGCGCGCCGACGGCGCCGAAGTAGATGGCGTCGAACTTGCGAAGCGCGTCGAGCCCGTCGGCGGGCATCATCGCGCCGGTTCGCCGGAATCGTTCCGAGCCCCAGTCGAACGTCTCGACGTCGAGCCGCATGTCGCCGACGCGTTCCTGCAGGGCGCGAAGCACGGTCAGCCCGGCGCCGATCACCTCGGGGCCGATGCCGTCGGCGGGGATGGCGGCGATTCTGTAAATGCGCATCTCTCGGTCTCCCGATTTCGGTTTCACTCGGCGGCCGCCCGTTCCCCGCCCCGCGCCAGCGCCAGCGTGAGGACGGCGGACAGGAACATCAAGCCCGCGACGAAATGCAGCCCGCCCTCGAAGCCGCCGGTCGCCCTCTTGATCCAGCCGATCATCGCGGGCCCGACGAAGCCGCCGAGATTGCCCACTGCGTTGATGGTGGCGATGCCGGCCGCGGCGGCCGGCCCCGCCAGGAACTTGGTTGGCATGCTCCACAGCGGGGGCTTGGATGCGCTGACGCCGACGTTGACGACGGTCAGCGCGAGCACGACCGCGGCCGCCGACGTGGCGAAGCCGGCGAAGACGAGCCCTCCGGCGCCCACCGCGCAGGCGATCACGACGTGCCACGTGCGTTCGCCGGTGCGGTCGGAATTGCGGCCCCAAGCGACCATGGCGGCCACGGAAACGACGGCCGGAATCGCGTTGACCCAGCCGACCTGCATCGTCGTCAGGCCAAAGCCCTTGATGATCTGCGGCGACCAGATGCCCAACGTGTAAAGCCCCGCCGACGTGCCGAAATAGACCAGCGACAGCGCCAGCACGCGCGGGTCGGCGAGGCCGCGCCAAAGGCTGCGATGCGCTGCGGGATTGGCGGCGCGCTCGGCCTCCATCGTGCGCACCAGCCAGTCGCGCTCGTCGGCGCCGAGCCAGGTCGCGTCCTCGGGGCGGTCGGTGAGCCAATGCAGGCAGGCGATTCCGAGCAGAGCGGCGGGGGCGGCCTCGAGCAGGAACATCCATTGCCAGCCGGCGAGGCCGAGGAACCCGTGAAGGCCCAGCAGCGCGGCCGAGATCGGGCTGCCCACCGCGGTCGAAATCGGCACCGCCGCCATGAACCACGCGGTCACCGCCGCGCGACGACGCGCCGGGAACCAATAGGTCAGGTAGAGGATCACGCCGGGGAAGAAGCCGGCCTCCGCCGCGCCGAGCAGGAACCGCAGGACGTAGAAGCTCGTCGCGCCCCGCACGAAAACCATGGCGGCGGAGAACAACGCCCACGTGACCATCACCCGCGCGATCCAGATCCGCGCGCCGACCCGCTCCAGCGCGAGGTTCGAGGGGACCTCGAACAGGAAATAGCCGAGGAAGAAGATGCCGGCGCCGATTCCGAACACCGACGAATCGAAGCCGAGGTCCTTGTTCATCGTCAGGCCGGCGAAGCCGATGTTCACGCGGTCCACGAAGGCGACGAAGTAAAGCAGCATCGTGAAGGGCACGATGCGCCAGGTCGCCTTGCGGAGGGCCCGCGTCCCGATGTCGTCCGCCATGTGCGTCTCCGCGCCCGGGCCCGGCGCGCCGTTTGCCGGCGTCGCCCGGTCTCCCGCGGCGGGGCGACCACGCTCCCGGCGGCGTCGGTTTGCAATCGGTCGACGATTATATAATCTTTCGATATGCCAAAGCGTCGCCGATGACCCTCGAGCAGCTCCGCTGCTTCGTCGCCGCGGCCGACGAGCTGCACTTCGGCCGCGCCGCGCAGGCGCTGGGCGTGCTGCCCGCCGCGTTCGGGCGGCACGTGCGCCTG
>JAGWKJ010000300.1 GCA_028865375.1 Hyphomicrobiales bacterium
GTCACGGGCTTCGCCCGCATCCACGGGATGCCGGTCGGGATCGTCGCCAACGACGGCGTGCTGTTCTCCGAAAGCGCGGAGAAGGGCGCCCATTTCGTCGAGCTGTGCGCGCAGCGCCGCGTGCCGCTGGTGTTCCTGCAGAACGTCGCGGGCTTCATGGTCGGCGCCAGATACGAGGCCGGCGGCATCGCCAAGCACGGCGCCAAGATGGTGACGGCGGTCGCCACCGCCGCCGTGCCCAAGTTCACGGTGATCTTCGGCGGCAGCTTCGGCGCCGGCAATTACGGCATGTGCGGGCGGGCGTTCTCGCCGCGGTTCCTGTGGACGTGGCCCAACGCGCGCATCTCCGTGATGGGCGGCGAGCAGGCTGCCAGCGTCCTCGCCCGCGTGCGCCGCGACGGCGCCGAGGCGCGCGGCGAGGATTGGCCCGCCGCCGAGGAAGAGGCGTTCAAGGCGCCGATCCGCGCGCAATTCGAGGCGCAGGGCCATCCCTATTACGCCAGCGCGCGGCTGTGGGACGACGGGATCATCGAGCCTTGGGAGACGAGGCGCGTCCTCGCGCTCGCCATCTCCGCGAGCCTGAACGCGCCGATTCCCGAGACGCGCTTCGGCCTGTTCCGGATGTGAGGCGATGGACGGCCTGATCGAGACCCTCGATTCCCGCGGCGTGGCGACGCTGACGCTGGATCGCCCGCGCGCGCGCAACGCCTTCGACGGCGAGCTGGTGGCCGCGCTCGACGAGGCGCTCGCGCGGCTCTCGCCGCGCCCCGACGTGCGCGCGGTCGTCCTGGCGGCGACCGGCTCGGCGTTCTGCGCCGGCGCCGACGCGGCCTGGATGGCCCGCATGGCGGAGGCCGACGAAGCGGCCAATCTCGCCGACGCGCGCGCGCTCGCCGCCATGCTGCGCCGGCTCGACCGCCTGCCCAAGCCGACGATGGCGCTGGTGCAGGGCCCGGCGCTCGGCGGCGGCGTCGGGCTCGTCGCCTGTTGCGACGTGGCGATCGCTTCGGAGGCGGCGAGCTTCCGGCTGAGCGAGGTGCGGCTGGGGCTGATCCCCGCCACCATCGGTCCCTATGTCGTGGCCGCGATCGGCGCGCGCCAAGCGCGGCGCCTGTTCCTGACCGCCGAGTCGATCGAGGCCGTGCGTGCGCGCGAGATCGGCCTCGTGCACGAGGTCGTGCCCGCGAGCGCGTTGGCGGAGGCGGGAGCGGCCGCGCTCGACGCCATCATCGAGGGCGCGCCGGAAGCGCAAGCCGCCGCCAAGGACCTCGCGTTCCTGATCGGCGACGCGCCGACGGGCGCCGACCTCTCCGACGAGACGGCGCGGCGGATCGCGGCGCGACGCGCCTCGGCCGAGGCGCGCGAGGGGCTGGCCGCCTTCCTCGAAAAGCGGCCCCCGTGGTGGCGCGGAGGGACGCGATGATCCGCAAGCTCCTCGTGGCCAACCGCGGCGAGATCGCCTGCCGCATCTTCGCGACCTGCGACCGGCTCGGCGTGGCGACGGTCGCGGCGTATTCCGACGCCGACGCCGAGGCGCGCCACGTCGCGCTCGCCGGCGAGGCGATCCGCATCGGCCCCGCGCCGGCGCGCGACAGCTATCTGCGCGGCGACGCGATCGTGGCGGCCGCGCTCCGCGCCGGGGCCGACGCGGTGCATCCGGGCTATGGCTTCCTGTCCGAGAACGCCGAATTCGCGGAGGCTTGCGCGGCGGCGGGGCTCGTTTTCGTCGGGCCGCCGCCCGCCGCGATCCGCGCGATGGGCACGAAATCCGGGGCCAAGGCGCTGATGGAGCGGGCCGGCGTGCCCCTGACGCCCGGCCATCACGGCGATGCGCAGGACGTCGCGACCTTCGCGCGCGCGGCGGCGCGGATCGGCTATCCGGTCCTGGTGAAGGCATCGGCCGGCGGCGGCGGCCGCGGGATGCGCGTCGTCGACGCGGAGGCCGGGCTCGGCGGTGCGCTCGATTCCGCGCGGCGCGAGGCCGAGGCGGCGTTCGGCGACGGACGGCTGTTGCTGGAAAAATGGCTCGACCGCCCCCGCCACGTCGAGGTGCAGGTCTTCGCCGACGCGCATGGCGCGATCCTCGCGCTCGGCGACCGCGATTGCTCGATCCAGCGCCGTCACCAGAAGGTGATCGAGGAAGCGCCGGCGCCGGGGCTCGATCCCGCCATGCGCGCGGCGATGGCGCAGGCCGCGGTCGCCGCCGCGCGCGCGGTCGGCTACGTCGGCGCCGGCACGGTCGAGTTCATCGTCGCCGGCGGCGCCTTCCATTTCATGGAGATGAACACGCGGCTCCAGGTCGAGCATCCGGTCACCGAGATGACGACCGGCCTCGACCTCGTCGAATGGCAGTTGCGCGTGGCATCGGGCGAGCGCCTGCCGATCGGGTCGGCGGACGTCCGATCGAGCGGGCACGCCATCGAGGTGCGCGTCTGCGCCGAGGATCCGGCGCGCGACTTCCTGCCCTCGACGGGCGAGATCGCGCGCCTGCGCTGGCCGCGCGAGGGAGCGGACGTGCGCGTCGATTCCGGGGTGCGCGAGGGCGACCGCGTCGGGTCTGACTATGACGCGCTGCTCGCCAAGCTGATCGTCCGCGGCGCCGACCGCGCGGACGCCGTCGCCCGGCTCGCGCGCGCGCTCGACGCCTGCGAGCTCGTCGGAATCGCGACCAACCTCGACCTTCTGCGCGCGGTGGCGGCCCATCCGGGCTTCGCCGACGGCGCGCCCGACACCGGCTTCCTCGCCCGCGAGGCCGAAGCGCTCGTGGCGGGCGCCGCGCCGTCGCCCGAGGACGAACGCGCGATCGTGGCCGCCGCCGCGATGGCCGCGCTCTCGGACGTCCGCGCGGCGGCGGCGGACCGCGCGCGGCGCGACGGCGATCCTTGGTCGCCCTGGGCGCTGGCCGACGG
>JAGWKJ010000028.1 GCA_028865375.1 Hyphomicrobiales bacterium
CAAGGTGCTCGACCAAGCGCATGTCGAAGTCCTCGCCGCCGAGGAACGTGTCGCCGTTGGTCGACTTCACCTCGAACACGCCGTCGCCGATCTCCAAGATCGACACGTCGAACGTGCCGCCGCCGAGGTCGTAGACCGCGATCGTGCCGCTCTTGCGCTTGTCGAGGCCGTAGGCCAGCGCCGCCGCGGTCGGCTCGTTGATGATGCGCAGCACCTCGAGGCCGGCGATCTTGCCGGCGTCCTTGGTCGCCTGGCGCTGGGCGTCGTTGAAGTAGGCCGGGACGGTGATCACCGCCTTCTCGACCTTCTCGCCGAGGTGGGCCTCGGCGGCCTCCTTCATCTTCTGCAGGATGAAGGCCGACACCTGCTGGGGCGAATAGTCCTTGCCGTGGGCGCGCACCCAGGCGTCGCCGTTCGGACCCTTCACGATCTCGTAGGGCACCATGCCCTTGTCCTTGGCGACCACCGGGTCGTCGAAGTTGCGCCCGATCAGGCGCTTGATCGCGAAGAAGGTGTTGGACGGGTTGGTCACCGCCTGGCGCTTGGCCGGCTGGCCGACCAGCCGCTCGCCGTCCTGCGCGAAGGCGACGATCGAGGGGGTCGTGCGCGCGCCTTCCGAATTCTCGATGACCTTGGGGGTCGAACCCTCCATGACGGCGACGCAGGAATTCGTCGTGCCGAGGTCGATGCCGATCACTTTGGCCATGGTCCCAGTTCCTCTCGTGTCGCGGCGCCACCGGCCCCGAAGCGGCCGGATCGTGGGCGAGCCCTTGGGCGCGCCGGCGTCCGAAGTGTCGATCGATCGGCGTTTCCGCCGTTCGGGGCGTATATAGGGGCGCCAAAATCCGGCGCAAGGCGGGCGCGGCCGGGAATCCGCAGCGGCGTCGCGCCGTCAATCCCGCGCCAGCCCCGCGAACCGCCACAGGACCAGCGCCGACAGGCCGGCCGCCGAGGCCGCGTTCATCGTCAACAGCTTGCCCGCCTCGGCCGCGCTCCAGCCGGCCAGCGGCGCGCCATAGCGGCCGTGAGCCGCCAAGAACGCACCCGCCAGCAGCGCCGCCAGCGCGCGCGCCGCCTTGGCCTCGGCCGCGGGAATGGCGACCGCGACGAGCAGGGCGGCCGGCACGAGAAACGCCTCCGTGCCCGCGCCCTCGCCCAACAGCTTGGCCGCGGCGAGCGAATCCACGAGCGCGAGCGCCGGCACGCCCCAGCGCACCCAGCGACCGTCGCGCCGGGCCAGCGCCGCCAACGCGGCATAGAGCGGCGCCGTCAGGGCCGAGGGTACGGCGATCCAGAACCGGCCCGTCAGCAGCCAGACGTAAAGCGGATAGGTCGGCTTGCCGAGCACGACCAGCCACGCGACCGCGCAAGCCGCCGCGGTGCGCGGGGAAGGGGAGGTCGCCGGACGATACGGCCGCGGTTCGGGCAAGGACATGGCGACTCGGGCTCGATGCAAGCGTTACGCGCGCGCCCGCCCGGCGTTTCGCACCCTACCCGCCCACCGACGCGAAGGTCCTTCCCGACGCCGCCAGCTCGGCGATCAGCTTTGCCGGCCGCCAGAACGCCGCGTCTTCCGCCGCCAGCGCTTCGAGCCGCGTCAGCACGCGAGCGGGGCCGAGCGCGTCGGCGTGGAACATCAGTCCGCCGCGCGCGCGGGGAAATCCGTAGCCGAGCGCGGTGACGAGGTCGATCTCGGCGGCCGAGCGCGCCATGCCCTCTTCGAGGATGCGCGCGGCTTCGTCGATCATCGCCAGCGTGCAGCGCTCGACGATCTCGTCGGCCGCGAAGGCGCGCCGCGAGACCTTGGCGAAGCGCGCCTCCTCCGCGATCATGTCCTCGACCAGCGGATCGTCGACCCGCGGGCCGCCGCCGGGATAGCGATACCAGCCGACGCCGGCCTTCCGGCCGAGCCTGCCCTCCGCCACCATGCGGTCGGCGACGACGAAGGGATAGCGCCGGGCGGGATCGCGCGCGGCATCCTTGCGGCGGCGGTTGGCGAAGGCGATGTCGAGGCCCGACAGGTCCTGCGTCTCGTAGGGGCCCATCGCGAAGCCGAATCCGGTCATCGCGGAGTCGATCTCCCACGGCGTCGAGCCGTCGAGCAGGATCGTCTCGGCCGCCTCGCGATAGCGCGCGTAGATGCGGTTGCCCACGAAGCCCTCGCAGGCGCCCGCCAGCACGGGGACCTTGCCCAGCCGCTTGGCGAGCGCATAGGCGGCGGCGAGCGCGCGCGGCGAGGTCTCCTTCGCCCGCACGATCTCGACCAGCCGCATCACGTGCGCGGGCGCGAAGAAATGCAGCCCGACCAGCCGCGACGGATCGGCCAACCCGGCGGCGATGGCGTCGGGATCGAGGTAGGACGTGTTGGTGGCGAAGATCGCCTCCGCGCCGAGCGCCGCCTCCAACCTTGCGAAGACGGCGCGCTTGGCGCCGATGTCCTCGAACACGGCCTCGATGGCGAGCCCGGCGCCCTGCGCGCGGCCGAACTCCGTCGTGGCGTCGAGCCGCGCACGCCGCTCGTCCGCCTGGCCTTTGGAGACGTGGCCGCCCTTCAGGCCCTGCGCGACGATCTTGTCCAGGTTGGCGCGCGCGCGGGCGACCGCCTCGTCGTCGGTCTCGACCAGCGTGACGTCGAGGCCCGCCGACAGCAACGCCCAAGCGATGCCCGCGCCCATCGTGCCGCCGCCCACGACGCAGACGCGCTCGATCGGCGCAGGCGCGATTTCCGCCAGCGAAGCCGGCACCTTGGCCGCGCGCTCGGCGAAGAACAAGTGGCGCAGCGCGCGCGCCTCCGGCGCTTCGCGCAGCCGAAGGAAGGCCGCGCGCTCGGCGGCGAGCGCCTCGTCGAACGGCGAGGAGGCGGCGCCCGCGACGAGATCGAGCGCGACGCCGGGCGCGGCGCGGCCGGGAAGCTTGGCGGCGATCTCGGCGCGCAGGGCTTCCAGCGTCGCAGCGGCGGCGGGCGCGGCGGAACGCGTGCGAACGGGCGCGGCCTCGCGGAGGCGCGCCGTGTCGACGGCGCAGGCCGCGGCGACGGGATCGTCGGCCAAAGCTTCGACGAGGCCCGACGTCGCCGCCTCGGCGCCGGCGACCGGGCGGCCGAACGCGACCATGCGCGCCGCGCGCTCGACGCCCACGAGGCGTGGCAGGCGCTGGGTGCCGCCGGCGCCGGGCACGACGCCCAACGTCGTTTCGGGCAGACCGAGCGAGGCCTTCGGCGAGGCGATGCGCGCGCGGCACGCGAGCGCGAGTTCCAGCCCGCCACCCAGCGCGGGGCCGGAGATCGCGGCGATCCAGGGAACGGGGCAGTCTTCGATGCGCCGGGCGACGTCGGGCAAGTGCGGCGGCACGGGCGGCGCGTCGAATTCGCGCGCGTCGGCGCCGGCGGCGAAGCAGGTGCCGCGACCCGACAGGATTACGCGATCAAGGCCGTCCTGCGCCTCGATCCAGTCAAGCGCGTCCGCCAGCCCCCGGCGCGCATCGCGGCCGATGGCGTTGACGGGCGGAAAATCGAGCTCGACGAAGGCGGCCGCGCCCTCGCGGCGACGGTGGACCGGCATTGGCGTCTCCTTTCGTCGTCGCCGTGGCCGACGGGTCCTTGGCGCGGGCGCGCGCCGGGCTATAGAGCATCCGCGATGGACCGCGCCAAGGACCTCGATGCCGCCACCGTGCTCGCCTCGCGCGATGGCGCGGTCGCGCGCATCGTGCTGAACCGTCCGGCCAAGAAGAACGCCCTGACGCGCGCCGCGCTGGAGGCGCTGCGCACGGCGCTCGACGAGGCCTTCGTCGACGATACCGTGCGCGTCGTCGCGCTGTCGGGCGCCGGCGACGCGTTCTGCGCCGGCCAGGACCTGGCTGAGCGCGACCCGCGCCGCGCCGTGCATTGGCCGCCCGACCTCGCGGCGATCCAAGCGGAGCTTTACCATCCGATCCTGCGGTCGCTGCGGGTCGCACAAAAGCCCGTCGTCGCGCTGGTGGAGGGGATCGCCAGCGGCGCCGGCGCCGGCTTGGCGCTGGCCTGCGACGTGACGCTCGCCACCGACGACGCGCGTTTCGCCTTCTCGTTCGTTCGGATCGGGCTGTCGGTCGACGCCGGCCTCGGCCAAGTGCTCGCCTCCCGGCTCGGGCCGGCGCGGGCGCGCGCGCTGCTGATGTTGGGGGAAAGCCTCACGGGTAGCGAAGCGGCGCAGGCCGGGCTGATCTGGCGCTCGGCGCCCGAGGGCGCGGCGTTCGACGCGCTCGCCGCCGCGACGGTCGCCGCGCTCGCCGCCGCGCCGCGGCGCGCGCTGGCCGCGATCAAGTCGGCCGTCGTCGCGGCGGAGGATCTCGGCTTCGAGGACTATCTCGCCCGCGAGGCCGCGTTGCAGGGGGAGGCGGCCGCCGACGCCGATTACCGCGAAGGCGTGCTGGCGTTCCTCGAGAAGCGCGAGCCGCGTTGGCGCTAAAGCCAGCCGCGCGCCTCGACCAGCGCCGCCAGCTCGTCGGCGGATTGCCCGGCCGACTTGCCCTGCGTGTCGATCCGCGCGTCGGCGCGGGCGTATTGCGCCTCGCGCGCGTCCAGGATCGCTTCGAGCTGTTTCATCGCTTCCGGGTTGCCGGCCATCGGCCGCGTGTCCCCCTGTGCGCGCACGCGCTCCATGTGCTCGGCGGGACTCGCCTTGATCCACACGACGGAGAAATCCGCCAGCAGCGCCCGATATGTCTCTGGCTCGGTCACCACGCCGCCGGCGACCGCCAGCACGAGCGAGGGATGGGTCGCCGCGATGCGCTCGATCGCCTGGCGTTCCAGCCGGCGATAGCCTTCCGCGCCGTAGAGCGCCATCACGTCGGCGACCGGCATCCCGGCCTGTTCCTCGATGTCGCGGTCGAGCTCGACGAACTGCGTGGCGAAGCGCCGGCCCAGCGCCGCGCCCAGCGTCGACTTGCCGGCGCCGCGCAGCCCCACCAGCGCGATGCGCCGCGAACGTTCGCCGCGCACGGCCGATGCGCCAAGCTCGGTCAACGCGCGCGCCTTCGCTTCCGCGCCGGCCCGGCGGAACAAGTCCGCGACGTGGAAGGCGTCCGACGTCCAAGGGTCGTCCTCGGCGGTCAGCCACTCGACGCGGCAATCGAGCGCGACGGCCACGCGCAACAGCAGCGCGATCGAGACGTTGCCGGCGCCGGCCTCGATCTGCGCCAGATAGCGCTGCGAGACGCCCGAAGCCGCCGAAAGCGCCATCCGCGTCAGGCCCTTGCGGTCGCGCGCGCGCCGCACCCGCTCGCCGACTCGCGCCATCAGCGCGGCGATCCGTTCTTCCGCAAGCGCTTCCGCGTCGGCCGGCGCCGCTTCGCCGCGGAAGTTGGTGATTTCGCTCAAGCCTCGGCCCATCGGAACTATAATGCATACGGGTAGCCGATTCCGGCCAGCCCTCCAATGTGGCTTGAAGACCCATTCCGCGTCGTTGCCTAGGGATTTGGTCGATTCCGCGCCCCTAAAATTTGTCTGCCACGGCGCGGCGCCGCCGCTTCAGGCCGGCATTTCGACGAGATAGGGCGCCAGCGCCTCGACGATGCGCTCGGGCGGCGGACGCTTGGAGAACGTCGCGGGGTCGACGAACACTTCGACGAAGCGGCCCTCGAAGCACAGCGCGCCGTCCTGCCGGCCTTCTACGCGCAGGGTGACGCTCGTCTTGCCGAGCGCGACCGGAAAGACGCGGCAAACGAGACGATGCCGCGGGCCGATCGGCTGGCGGAAATCGAGGCTCATGTGGACGAAGGGCATGCCGACGCCATGGTCGAGCTCGTTTTCGAACCAGCCGCCGACGCCGGTCGCGCGCTCCCAGAAGGCGTCGATGGCATCGAGCGCGAACGAGGGGATGCGCCCGGTGAAGACGATCCGCGCAGGGTCGCAATCTCCCCAGCCGACGCGGATGACATGTTCGAAGGTTTCGGCGGGCCGGCGTTCGTCGGTCATGTCCGTCCTCAATATGTCTCGACGTGGTAGCGGCCCTCGGCGCGCATCGCGGGCTTGATCGCGGCCCAATCGACGCCCGCCGCGCGCGCGACGTCGGCGAAGGCTTCGTCGACGCCCGCTTCCATCGCCTTCTTGCCGCACACGTAGACGTGGCCCTTCGGGTCGGCGAGCAGCGAGGCGATCTCCCCGCCCGCCGCGCGGATCTCGTCCTGCACGTAGGCCTTCGTCCGGCCCGGCACGCGCGAGAAGGCGAACACCTTGCGCAAGAACGCGTCGGGCACCTTCGCCAGCGGCCCGAAATACGGCAGGTCCTCGGGCGTGCGGGCGCCGAAGACGAGCGTCAGGCGCCCCGTCGCGCGCGCGTCCTCGCGCTGGCGGCGCATCGTGAAGGCGCGGAACGGCGCCGCGCCGGTGCCGGTGCACACCATCAGGATGCGCGCCTGCGGATCGCCGGGCAGCAGGAAGGTCGCGCCGAACGGGCCCACCACCTTCACTTCGTCACCGGACTTCAGGTCGCAGACGTAGTTGGACCCAATCCCGCCATCCTCGCGTTTCACGGTCAACGACAGGTTGTTGAAGTTCGGCCGCTCGCCGTCGCGCGGGCTCGAAACCGAATAGAGCCGCGGCAGGTGCGGCCTGCCGTCGGCGCGCGCGCCCGGCGGCAGCACGCCGATCGACTGGCCTTCGAGCGTCGGCATCGGGCTGGCGCCGAAGGTCAGGATCACGTGGCGGACGTCGGCGTCGCTGGCCGGCCCCGTGAGGCGATAATTGCCCTGCACGATCGCCGTGACCGGCTTGGCGATCGTGTAGAGATTGACCGTCGGCTTGGCGGCGCCCGCGGGCGCGCGGCCCGCGCCGCCCGCGCCCGAATGCGCTTTTTCCAACAGGGCGGCGACGTCGTCGTCGAGCGCCTCGACCGCGGACGCCGGACCGAGCGTCTCGTCGGGCGGCGGCAACTCGCTCCAGCCGAACTGCTCCTCGAGCGAATAGGGAACGGCGACGTGTCGCCACACGTCGATGGATCCGGTCGGGCAGACCGGCACGCAGGCCATGCAGAACGCGCAGGTCGCCGCGTCCACCACGACGTTGACGTCGTCGTGCCGGATCGCCCCGACCGGACAGGCCGCCTCGCACGAATGGCAGCGGATGCAGATCTCGGGATCGATCAGGTGCTGCTTGACGCTCGCGCTCACGCTTCGGCCTCCGTTCGCGACCCCGGTCACGCCATGTGCAGCTTCACGTATTCGAAGTCGCCGGGCCGGTTGTCGATCCCCACCTTCGGCGGCGCGATCCAGCCGGCGTATTTGCCCGCCTCGTAGCACGGCTTCATCAGCGACTGGACGAAGTCGCCGTCGGCCTTGGTGGGCAGCCAGTCGCCGGTGCGCGCGGTCCAGGCCGCGTCGTCGACGCGCTCGCCTTCGGGCGAGAACTTCGCCGCCGAGAACACGCCGATGCGGCGGTTGAACGCCTCGTGCGGCAGCTTCAGCGCGAATTTCACGCCCGTCTTCTCGATCGCCTTGTTCCAGCGGCCGATCCCGCCGGCGGCGTCGCGCACGTAATCGTCGCGCAGGCGCATGTTGATGGCCGAAAGCGCCGGCAGGTCCTCGCGCACGATCGCCTCGCCCCGCAGCATCCACACCGGATAGGTCGCGCCGCCGAGCCGGTGATCGTCCTCCAGCCTGTTCTCCATGTAGCGGCCCTTGACGCCGGCGTTGAAGGCGTTGGCGGCGTTGGTCGAGACTTCCTGGCCGAACAGGTCGAGCGACAGCGAGTAATGCAGGTTCAGCTTCTTCTGGATCGTCGGCAGGTCGATGACGCCCAGCGCCCGCACGCGGCCGATCTCGCCCGCGTCCTCGATCCCCGCCGCCTTCATCGCCTGGCAGGTGCGCTCGACGACGCGGCCGACTCCGGTCTCGCCTACGAACATGTGGTGCGCTTCCTCCGTCAACATGAAGCGGCACGTGCGCGACAGCGGATCGAAGCCAGATTGCGCGAGACTCTCCAGCTGCATCTTGCCGTCGCGGTCGGTGAAGTAGGTGAACATGAAGAACGACAGCCAGTCCGGCGTCTGCTCGTTGAATGCACCCAGCATGCGCGGCGCCTCTTCGGAGCCGGACCGGCGGCGCAGCAGGTCGTCGGCCTCGTCGCGGCCGTCGGCGCCGAAATACTTGTGCAGCAGGTAGACCATCGCCCAGAGGTGGCGGCCCTCCTCGACGTTGACCTGGAACAGGTTGCGCATGTCGTAGAGCGAGGGCGCGGTGCGGCCGAGGAAGCGCTGTTGTTCGACGGAGGCCGGCTCGGTGTCGCCCTGGATGACGATCAGGCGGCGCAGCATCGAGCGACATTCGCCGGGCACTTCCTGCCAGGCCTTCTCGCCGGCGTGCTCGCCGCAGGGGATGCGCCGGTCTTCGGCCTGCGGCGCCAGCAGCACGCCCCAGCGGTATTCGGGCATGCGCACGTAATCGAACTTCGCCCAGCCCTTGGGGTCCACGCTGACGGCCGTGCGCAGGTAGACCAGCGACTTCTGGAAGTCGTCCGGGATGAGGTCGTTCCACCAGTCGATGTAGCCGGGGTGCCACTTTTCGAGCGCCTTGAGCACGCGCTTGTCGGACGACAGGCCGACGTTGTTGGGGATGCGCGTGTCGTAGGAGACGTTGACCAGGTCCATCATCCCGATTCCTCCCGATGGCGTTCAGACGCGCCGAAGGTCGTATTCGCCGCGCCGCCCGGTGCCGTAGCGACGCAACGCGCCGGCCTCGCCCACCGCGTTGGGACGCTGGAAAATCCAGTTCTGCCACGCGGTGAGGCGGCCGAAGATGCGCGATTCCATGGTCTCCGGACCGACGAAGCGCAGGTTCGCCTCCATGCCCGTCAGTGCGTCGGGCGAATAGCTCGCGCGCTCCTCGAGGAACAGGCGAAGCGCGTCGTCCCAGTCGATCTCGTCGGGCGCGGCGGTCACCAGGCCCAGCGCTTCGGCCTCGTCGGCCGCGATCCGCTCGCCCTTGCGTTCGGCGAGCGTTTCGACCGTCTCGGGCGCGCCGTAGAAGCGCGCTTGCAGCCGCGTCAGGCCGTTGCCCATCGGGAACGGGCCGAAGTTCGCGTCGGTCAGCACCAGCGCGGCCTCCGGCCGGTCGTCGCCCTCGAAGTCGCCGTTCATCATGAAGCTGCGGTCGCAGGCGAACACGACCTCGGCGAGCGGGCCGGCGAAGCACGAGCCACGCTCGACCGCCGCGCACAGCGTGCGCGAGGTGACGTCGAGCCGCTTCATGGTGCGCTTCCACAGGCCGAGGATCTCGTTGGCGAGCCAGTGCCCCGAATTGTCGGCGAGGAAACGGCCGTGCGCGGCCGCCGCGTCGGGATCGCCGCGGCTCTTGAAGATCCACAGGCCGATCGGCTCCTCGTTGAGGCGCAGGTGCATGATCGCGTCGTCGAGCTCGCGCGCGAGCCGCAGCAGGTAATTTTGCGCGCCTTCGGCGACCAGCGAGGCGACCCCGGCGGGCGGCGGTCCATCGGGGCCCGACAGCGTGATCGTCGCGCGGCGCGCGGCACGGTCGATGGCGACCTCGACCAGCGAATAGGCGAGGCCGCCGGCGCTTTCGGTCCTGGCGATCGGCGCGAGCGCAATGCCCGGACCGTCGGCGCCGCGCGTCGAGCGGGCCGCGAAGTCGCGCGCGCGGGCGGCGACCGCCTCTTCGAACCGCGAATTGGCGACGACTTCGTCGACGAGGCGCCAGTCCTTCGCGCGGCGCCCTTTCGCGCCCTCCTCGGTGGAGCAGAACAGGTCGGCGAGGTCGCGGCGCACCTTGCGCTTGTCGATCACCCGCGTCAGCCCGCCGGTGCCCGGCAACACCGCCAGCAGCGGCACTTCGGGCAATGACACCGAGGTGGAGCCGTCGTCGACGAGCACGATCCAGTCGCAGGCAAGCGCGAGCTCATAGCCGCCGCCGGCGCAGGCGCCCTTCACCGCGCAGATCCAATGCTGGCCGGATTCCGCGCCGGCCGCTTCATAGGCGTTGCGCGTCTCGTTGGTGAACTTGCAGAAGTTGACCTTGTGGGCGTGGGCCGCGCCCGCCAACATGCGGATGTTGGCGCCGGCGCAAAACACGCGCTCCTTGCCCGAGCGCAGGACGACCGCCTTCACCTCCGGGTGTTCGAAGCGCATCCGGCGATCGATGTCGGCGAGCTCGATGTCCACGCCGAGGTCATAGGAATTCAGCTTGAGCTGGTAGCCCTCGAACAGGCCCGCGTCCTCGTCGACGTCCATCGCGACCGTGGCGACCGGCCCGTCATAGCCGACGCGCCAATGGCGATAGCGCGAAGGATCGGTGCGAACGTCGATCACCCTCGTGGGGCCCTCGGTGTCGGCCATTGCGCGTTCCCTCGTCGTTGGCCTGACCCTTTCGCAATTGGCACCGGTTGTAAAGTGAAATATGAGTTATAATGCACCAAAAGTGTGATTTTCGACACCAACGCGCCAATAACTACTCGAATTATGAAATATATTTCATAATTCGGACCCGCCAGTGTTCGACATCGAGACCCAAAACCGACCGCGGGCCGCCCAAGCTCGCTTCGTCGAGCGCATCCAACGCCGTGCAGGCGACCTTGGCGGCTGCTTGCGGACGGCCCATGCGCTGCTTGAGGCGCGCGTTGGCGAACTGGATCAGCGCGTGCAGCATGTGCCGCTCTCGGCAGGCCGGCGGCGCCGCGCGCCAGAGCGGTTCGAGCGTGTCGTGCGCCTCGAAATCATAGCCTGCCGCGATCAGCGCGAGACCGGCGGCGAGCGCGGGATGGCTCGCGAGGTCGGCGACGGCGAGCGTCCGGCCCAGCCCCGCCGTCACCTCCGAGAACGCGCCCTCGGGCGGTCGCGCGTTGAGGCCCGGCACGTGAGGCGGGAAGCCCGGCGGCACGATCATGCGGCGTCTGGCCCTGCGGCCTCGATCCGCTCCAGCCTGCGCGTGAAATCGGCGACGGCGGCGAGGACCTCGTCCGGCTTGTCGAGATGGGGCGAATGGCGGCAGTCGTCGAGCCAGAGCGTTTCGACCGGCGAATAGGCGCGGGTCTCGATCTCCTCGACTTGGCGTGCGGTGCCGTATTGGTCCTGCCGGCCCTGGATGACGAGCGCGGGCACGCGCCAATGGTCGATCGAGTCGGCGACGTTCCAATCCGCGAAGCCGGGCGCGAGCCAGGCGTCGTTCCAGCCGCGGAACGTCGCCTCCGGATCGTCGTGGTATTTGCCCATCTTGGCCTTGACGTCGCCCTCCTCGAACGCGCGCCTGGCGCGGCGGATCTCGTCGAGGCCCGTCGGCTCCGTGAAGACGTGCGGCGCCATCAGCGCGAGGCCGCGCACGCGGCGGTCGGCGACGGAACCGGCGTGAATCGCCGCGATGGTCGCGCCGTCGCTGTGGCCCATCAGGATGCCGCGCCGGAAGTCCATGGCGTCCAGCACGCCGGGCAGGACGTCGCAGGCCTCGCGGGTCATGTAATCGAGCGACCGCGGCAGGTCGGCCGGCGACGAGCGCCCGTAGCCGGCGCGCGAAAACGCAAGGACGCCGAACCCCGTCGCCTGCGCGAGCCGCGCGGGAAAGTCGCGCCACAGCGCGACGCAGCCGAGCCCCTCGTGCAGCAGGACGATCGTCGGCCGCTCGGCGGGCGCGGGACCGTGCGAGGCCCATTCGAGCGCCTTGCCCGCGACCGCGATCTCGCCCGCGCGCGCCGCCCAGTCGAAGCTCACGATGCGCCCTCTCTCAGCTTGAAGCGCTGGATCTTGCCGGTCGCGGTCTTGGGCAGCTCGTCGGCGAACGCGATCCAGCGCGGATATTTCCACAAGCCGACCGCCGCCTTGACGTGCTCGCGCAGCGCCGCCTCGTCGACCTCGGCGCCGGGCTTGCGCACGACATGGGCCATCGGCTTTTCGAGACCGTCGGCGTCGCGCCGCGCGACCACCGCCGCTTCGAGCACGGCCGGGTGCGTCAACAGCGCCTGTTCGACCTCGAACGGCGACACCCAGATGCCCGACACCTTGAACATGTCGTCGCTGCGGCCACAGAAGGTGTAGCGGCCGTCGGCGTCGCGGATGTATTTGTCGCCGGTGCGGGTCCAACGGCCCCCGAAGGTGCGGCGGCTCTTGCTGCGCTGATTCCAGTAGCCCTCACCGGCGGAGGGCGCATCGACCAAGAGTTCGCCGACCTCGCCGTCGGGCACGTCGGCGCCGGCCTCGTTGACCAGCCTCACTTTGTAGCCCGGCACCGGACGCCCGGAAGAGCCGTATTTGATGTCGCCCGGCGCGTTCGACATGAAGATGTGCAGCAATTCGGTCGAGCCGACGCCGTCGAGGATGTCGACGCCAAAGCGCGCCTTCCAGTTGTTGCCGACCGATTCCGGCAACGCCTCGCCAGCCGAAATGCAGATGCGCAGCTTCGAGCCGGCGCGCTCGCGCTTTAGCGTCTCGTCATTGAGCATCGCCGCGAACAGCGTCGGTACGCCGAAGAAGATGCTCGGATTGTATTTGTTCATCAGCGAAAACATCGCCGCCGGCGTCGGGCGCTCCGGGTTGAGCACCGTGGTGGCGCCGACCGACATCGGGAAGGTCAGCGCGTTGCCGAGGCCATAGGCGAAGAACAGCTTTGCCGCCGACAGGCCGACGTCATCCTCGCGGATGCCGAGCACCTGCCTGGCATAGGTATCGGCGGTCGCCGCGAGATTGGCGTGCAAATGCCGCACGCCCTTGGGCATGCCGGTCGAACCGGACGAATAAAGCCAGAAGGCCGGCTCATCGGCATGGGTCGCCGCCGTCGTAAAGGAATCGCTTTCGCCGGCAAGTTCATCGGATAACCGCTTGTAGCCGTGCGCATTCGCGCCCGAGACGACGACATGTTCGAGAGCCGGCATCCGGCCAAGCATGTCCTTGACCACGGGTAACAGCGCTTCCGAGATGAACAGCACGCGCGCGCGGCAATCGGCGAGCACATAGGCATATTGATCCGACGTCAGCAGCGTGTTGAGCGGCACCGCCACCACGCCGGCGCGGATCGCGCCGAGGAACACGATCGGAAAATCGACGGTGTCGAGCATGATCATCGCGATCCGCTCTTCGCGGCGGACGCCGAGGCGGCGCAGCATGTTGGCGACACGGCGACTCTGCTTTTGCAGTTCGCCATAGGTCAGTTCGCGCAACGTATCGGTGAAGGCGAGCTTGCCGCCGCGCCCTTCGTCGATGTTGCGGTCGAGCAGCCAGGTCACTGCATTATAGGTCACGGCGTTGTAGGCCGGAGCGTTGCGGGAATCCGATGTGCTCATGCCGCGCTCCCTGGCCCCGGGCTTGCGGCGGCGCGTGCCGAGACGCCTGCCAAGATACCTGCCGAGATACCTGCCGAGACAGCGGTCACGACGTTCTCCCCAGCTTTAAGAATTATAATTCATAGAAAGCCACCCAATCGGCTTGCTGTCAATCTTTATGGGCATTATCCTTCCTGACGATGACCGACAGCCCCGATTCCGAAGCGATTTTTCTGGAACAGCTCGGCCAGCGTGTCCGCACCACGCGGGCGCTGCGCGGCATGTCGCGCAAGGTGCTCGCCAAGGTCTCCGGCCTCTCCGAGCGCTACATCGCCCAGCTTGAAAGCGGCAAGGGCAACGTCTCGATCGTGCTGTTGCGCCGGGTGTCGAACGCGATGGCGACGCATCTGGAAGACCTGATTCCTTCCACCGAGCCGGCGCCTGACTGGGCGGTGCTGCGTGATCTGTTGCGCCAGGCGACGCCGCAGCAGATCGCGCAGGTCAGGGAGGTTCTGGCCGGCGGCAGCGCTTCAGTGCA
>JAGWKJ010000029.1 GCA_028865375.1 Hyphomicrobiales bacterium
CATGCGGTGCGCGGCGCGGAATAATTCGGCGGCGGCGGCGCGGGCGCGTTCATCCCGACGCGCCTTCGGTGGCCAGCCGATAGCCGACCCCCCGCACGGTGAGGAGATGGCGCGGTTCGGCGGGGTCGGCTTCGATCTGGCGCCGCAGGCGATTGATCTGCACGTCGATGGTGCGCTCGTTCTCCGCCTCGCCCTCCGCGCCCAGCGCCAGGCGCGACACCGGATCGGGCGCGGCCAGCGCCAGCGCGCGCAGCAAATCGCGTTCGCGGTCGGTGAGGCGCAATTCCTCGTCGCCTCGCGACAGCGCGCCGGAATTGGCCTCGAACGCGAAGTCGCCGAACCGCACGAACCGCGTCGGCAGCGCGCGCGTGCGCGGCGCCGAGCGCCGCAACAGCGCGGCGACGCGCAACAGGAGCTCGCGCGGGTCGAAAGGCTTGGCGAGGTAATCGTCGGCGCCGGCCTCGAGCCCGGCGACGCGGTCGTCGGCGGCGTCGAGCGCGGTCAGCATCAGGATCGGCATCTCCGACAGGCGCCTGCGTTCGCGCGCGAAGGCGCGGCCGTCGACGCCCGGCATCATCACGTCGAGGATCGCGAGGTCGAAGTCGAACCGCCCGAGCTGTGCGCGGGCCTCCTCCGCGTCGGCCGCCACGGCGACGCGGTAGCCGCTCTCGCCGAGAAAGCGGGCGAGCAGGCCGCGAATCCGCGTGTCGTCGTCGACCACCAGCACGTGGGGCGCGTCGTCGGGCGGGGCGGGCGGCGTCACGGCGCCGGTCGTCGGATCCATTGCTCGACCTTGGGCCGCTCGCGGGCGTCGATCATCGCGAGCAGGAAAGCGCGCGCGCAGGGGGCCGTGGCGTCGGGCCCTTCGGCGAACGCGCGCTCGAACCGGCGCGCTTGCAGCTCGGTCAATTCGCGCGCCAGCGCCGCGCCGCGGTCGGTGCAGAAAAGGAGGCGCTGGCGACGGTCCGCGACCCCCGCGTGCGCCTCGACGAAGCCCTTGTCGAGCAGCTCCTTCAGCACGCGGTTGAGGCTCTGCTTGGTGATGCGCAGGACGTCCAGCAATTCGGCGATCGCGATGCCGGGCCGCCGGTTCACGAAATGCAGCACGCGATGGTGCGCGCGGCCGAACTTGTAGCGCTCGAGCAACCGGTCGGCGTCGCCCACGAAATCGCGATAGGCGAAGAACAGCAGCTCGATCATCTCGACCATCGGCGCCGCCCCCGGCGCGACGCGCCGGTCCCGCTCTTCTGGATATGTCAGCATTGTTGACATAAATGTCGCTTGCCGTTAGATTGGTTTCGGATCGAAGCTTAGCGCAAGGACGCCCCGGCGGTCATCCGACGCGGCGCAAGGGAGCGAAACATGGCGGGACCGGCGTTCGACGATCGTGACGGGACGATCTGGCTCGATGGCAAGCTCGTGCCGTGGCGCGACGCCAAAGTCCACGTTCTCACCCATGCGATGCACTACGCGAGCGCGGTGTTCGAGGGCGAACGGGCCTACGGCGGCGTCATCTTCAAGTCGCGCGAACATTCCGAACGGCTGCTCCGCTCGGCAGGCATCCTCGACTTCGAAATTCCCTATTCCGCGGCCGAGATCGACGCCGCCAAGGCGTTGACGCTGGAGAAGAACGGCCTGACCGACGCGTACGTGCGCCCGGTCGCCTGGCGCGGATCGGAAATGATGGGCGTGGCCGCGCAGCACAACAAGATCCACCTCGCCATCGCGGTCTGGGATTGGCCGAGCTATTTCGATCCGGCCCAGCGCATGAAGGGCATCCGCCTCGACATCGCCGATTACCGCCGTCCCGACCCGAAGACGGCGCCCTCGCTCGCCAAGGCGGCCGGGCTCTACATGATCTGCACGATCTCCAAGCACCGCGCCGAACGCAAGGGCTATGCGGACGCGCTGATGCTGGATTGGCAGGGCCGCGTGGCCGAATGCACCGGCGCCAACGTGTTCTTCGTCAAGGACGGCAAGCTGCATACGCCGATCGCGGATTGCTTCCTGTCGGGCATCACGCGCGCCACCGTGATCGAGCTCGCCAAGGCGCGCGGAATCGAAGTGGTCGAGCGACGCATCATGCCCGAGGAATTGGCCGACCTGCCCGAATGCTTCATCGTGGGCACCGCCGCCGAGATCACGCCGGTGGGCGAAATCGGTCCGCACCGCTATACGCCCGGCGCGCTGACGGCGGCCTTGATCGACGACTATTCCGCCGTCGTGCGGCCCAAGGCGAAGGCGGCGTGAATCCTGCGCGGACCGGAAGTCGGCCAGCTCAACCGCGCCATTTCGCCGTCGCCGCGTCGTCCTCCGACTTGGCGGCGACCCAACCGCCGGCACCGCCGTCCGCCCGGATTTCCTTCTTCCAGAACGGCGCCGCGACCTTCAGCCAATCCATCAGGTAGCGCACCGCCTCGAAGGCGGCGTCGCGATGCGCGGAGGCGGCGACGACGAGCACGATGTCCTCGCCGGTCCTGATGCGCCCGTGGCGGTGGATCACGGTCAGGCCCGAAAGCGGCCAGCGCGCTTCGGCCTCGCCCGCGACGCGGGCGATCTCGGCTTCCGCCATGCCTGGATAATGTTCGAGCTCCAATGCGACCAAGGCGCCGCCCTCGTCGCGACAGACGCCCACGAACATCGCCAATGCGCCGACGTCCGCGCGGCCGTCGGTCAGCGCCGCGCGCTCCGCCGCCAGATCGAAAGGTTCGGACGAGACGCGGACCTTCGCCATCTCAGCCCCCGGTCATCGGCGGGAAGAACGCGATTTCGCGCGCGCCGGCGATCGCGGCCCCGGGCTTGGCATGGACGCGATCGACCGCCGCACGCATCCCCGCCGGCGTAGCGAAGACGGCGGCATGGGTCTCGCCCCGGCCGGCCAACCATCGCATCAGGTCGGCGACGGTCGCGACCCCGGCCGGCGGGGAGATCTCTTCCTCGGACAGCCCGACCCGTTCGCGCACCGAGGCGAAATAGAGCACTTTCATTCGGGGACCCGCTTATTCCGCGCCCGCATGGGCGACGCCGGCCCTCATATAGTCCCAGCCGGTGTAAAGCGTGAGGATGGCCGCCACCCAGAGCAATGCGAGGCCGACGGTCGGCGCGGCCGTGAACACGGCGGCGCCGGCCGGGCCGGCCAGCAGGAATCCGATCGCGACCAGCTGGGCCGCCGTCTTCCACTTCGCCACCCGCGTCACCGGCACCGGTACGCGCAATTCGGCGAGATATTCGCGCAGGCCCGACACCAAGATCTCCCGGCACAGGATGATGACCGCGGCCCATAGCGAGAACCCGCGGATCGTCCCGTCGGCGACCAGCGCAAGCAGTGCGCCGGCGACCAGCAACTTGTCGGCGATGGGGTCGAGCATCCGGCCGAACGAGCTGTGCTGCGCCCAAGCGCGCGCCAGGTAGCCGTCGAAGAAGTCGGTGATCGCCGCTACGGCGAACACGCCGACCGCGACCCAGCGCATCGCGGCGACCTGCGGCCAGAACATGAGGCCGACGACGACGGGCGTCGCCACCAGCCGGCCGTAGGTGAGGATGTTCGGCAGGCTGAGCGCGGAACGGCGATTGGCGGGCGTGGCAGAGACGGCCATGGCGCGAGGGAACACGCCGCGACCCCGCCGGTCAATAGCGCGCGGCGGATGCATCGCCGCAAGCCGGGCGCGGCAAGCGCGCGCTGGCGGACGGCGCGACGCCGGTCTATGAACGCCGGCTGAGTGGTGCGAGTGACGCGTCGGGGGGATGGCGGTGTCGAGGTCGGGTGCGCTGAAGGCCCGCGCGCGCGTTACGCGCGCGGGCGCGAAATTGAAGTTCACCGAGATCGGATTCGGCGGCACGGCGCTCGGCAACCTCTACCGGGCGCTGACCGAACGGGCCGCGCGGGCCACGTTGGACGGCGCTTGGGACGCCGGCATCCGCTATTTCGACGTCGCGCCCACGCATGGCTACGGCTTGGCCGAAACGCGGATCAACGGCTTCTTCCGCCACAAGGCGCGCGACGATTTCCTCGTCGCGACCACGGTCGGCCGCCGCCTGCGCCGGCTCGCGTCGGGCGAGAGCCGGCAGGAGGGCGATTATTTCGAGACGCCGTCGCGCCGGTGCCACGACGATTATTCCTACGACGGGATCATGTTCGGCTTCGACGCGACGCTCGACCGGCTCGGGCTCGACCGGATCGACGTCGCTTTCGCGCACGACCTCGATCCCGTTCCCGGCGTCGGGGATACCAATCTCCGTTCGTTCCTCGACGGCGGCATGAAGGCGCTGACGGGCCTGCGCGACGACGGCGCCTTGGCGGCGATCGGCGCGACGGTGTCGGACCGCAAGACCGCGGAGGTCCTCGCACGGCACGGCGGCGTCGACCTGTTCATGCTGCCGGGCAGCTACACCCTGCTTCGGCAGACCGCGCTCGACGGCGCGCTGCGGATCGCCGCCGACGCCGGGATCGGCGTCGTCGTGGGCGCCCCGTTCAACACGGGCGTGCTCGCCGCGGGCGCGCGACGCGGCGCGCGGTTCGATTACAGGGAAGCCTCCCGCGAGACGCTCGACCGCGTGAAGCGGATCGAAGCGGTGTGCGCGACGCACAAGACCAAGATCGCCGACGCCGCGCTGCGTTTCGCGCTCGCTCATCCGGCGGTTTGCAGCGTCGCGGTGGGCGTGCAAAGTCCCGCCGAATGCGCCAAAGCCGCGGCCGCGACCGCCGCCGCGATCCCCGCCGCGCTTTGGCGCGACCTGAAAGCCGAGGGACTGTTGCGCGCCGACGCGCCGGTCCCGCGCTGACGCCCGATCCGAGAAGGAACCGAAAGACCATGCTAAAAGGCATCGACCCCATTCTCACGCCCGAGTTGCTGTTCGCGCTGCGCGCGATGGGCCACGGCGACGAAATCGCCATCGTCGACGCGAACTATCCCGCCGAAAGCGCCGGAACGCAGGTCATCCGCCTGCCGGGCTCGTCGGCCGTGCAGGCGCTGGACGCCGTGCTTTCGCTGATGCCGCTCGACGACTTCGAGCCGGAATCCGCTTGGCGCATGGAGGTCGTGGGCGCGCCCAAGCGCGAGGAGCCGATCTTCGACGAATTCCGCAAGACGATCGCCGCGCGGGCGGGCGAGCGCTTCAAGCTCGGCCGGGTCGAGCGGTTCCGCTTTTACGACCGCGTCGCCGATTGCTTCGCCGTCGTGGCGACCGGCGAAACCAGGCTCTATGGCAACGTGATCCTCAAGAAGGGCGTCATCCGGTCCGAATGAGCGCGCCCCCGGAGCGGCGCCGCCTCGCCGACACGCTCGTCGTCGCGCCGAACCTGCATCGCCGCTTCTCCGGCGTGACGGCGACAGTGGTGGCGCTGGTGCCGCGACAGGCCGTGAGGGGCGCCGTCGCCGCGACCGGCTTCGGCCTGCCGGCCCTCGTGCCGCGGTTTCCCTTGCGCGAATTGCTGACACGGGGCTGGTCGCGCCCGCCCGGCGGCGCGCCGGCGCGCGTCTGGCACGCGCGGCGCAACGACGAGATGATCGTCGGCCTCCTGCTGCGCGACCTGCTGCGCCAGAAGTGGCGGCTCGTGTTCACGTCCGCCGCCCAACGCCGGCACACCCGGTTCACCCGCGCGCTGTTGGCGCGGATGGACGCGCTGGTCGCGACCTCGCCCATGGCCGCCGCCTATCTTGACGCGCCCCACGAGATCGTCGGCCACGGCGTCGACACGGCGCTTTTCAGGCCGGCCGTCGACAAGGCGGCTGCGATGGCCGCGCTCGGCTTCCCCGGCATGATCGGCATTGGCGCGTTCGGCCGCGTCCGGCACAACAAGGGCGTCGACCTGTTCGTGGACGCGGCGCTCGCGCTGTTGCCTGCGCGCCCCGACGTCGTGGCGGTCGTGGGCGGCGCGATCGCGCCCGAGCACAAGGCCTTTGCGGACGCACTGAAGGCGCGGATCGCCGCGGCGGGGCTCGCCGACCGCGTCGCCTTCCTCGGCGAGATCGACGGCGCGAAGTTGCGGGCCTGGTACGCGGCGATGACCGTCCATTGCGCGCCGGCGCGCTGGGAAGGGTTCGGGCTCACGCCGCTCGAGGCGATGGCGAGCGGCACGGCGACGGTGGCCACACGCGTCGGCGCCGCTTCCTTGCTGGTCGACGACGGCACGACCGGCCTGCTCGTGCCGCCCGACGACGGCGCGGCATTGACCGCCGCGCTTGCGCGCTTGCTCGACGATCGGGCGCTCGCCGCCGACATGGGGCGCGCCGGCCGCCGGCGCGCGGTCGCGCGTTTCGACCTCGAAGGCGAAGTCGATGCGCTCGCCGCGATCTACGCGCGGATCCTCGCGAGACGGAACGACTAGAACGGCGTGCGTTGCCGCAGCGCGGCGGCCAGCGTGCCTTCGTCGAGATAGTCGAGTTCGCCGCCGACCGGCACGCCATGGGCGAGACGGGTCACCTTGACCGAATGGGGCGCGAGCAGGTCGGTCAGGTAATGCGCGGTCGTCTGGCCGTCGACGGTCGCGTTCACCGCCAGCACCACCTCGCGCACCGCGCCCTCGGCGACGCGGGTCACCAGCTTCTCGAAACTGAGCTTGTCGGGCCCCACGCCGTCCAGCGGCGACAGCACGCCGCCCAGCACGTGATAGAGCGCGCCGCCGACGCCCGCGCGCTCCAGCGCCCACAGGTCGGCGACCGTCTCGACGACGATCAGCGTCGAGCCGTCGCGCCGGCCGTCGCGGCAGATCGCGCACGGGTCGGAGACGTCGACGTTGCAGCAGGTCGAGCAGGTCGTCACCCGATCGCGCGCCACCGCCATCGCTTCGGCGAGCGGGGACAGCAGCTCTTCGCGCTTGCGGATCAGGTGCAAGGCGGCGCGCCGCGCCGACCGCGGCCCGAGGCCGGGCAGGCGGGCGAGCAATTGGATCAGGCGCTCGATCTCGGGACCGGCGACGCGTTCGGCCATTCGACCCTCCGGGGAAAGCGACGTTTGGCCGTCGCCGCGCGGCTTGGCAAGGCCGGGCGGCGCGACGCCCGACGGGGCGAAAAATCGCGCGTGACGAAACGCCGCCGACGCGTCAATCTAGGGAGGAGTGGGACGGCGATCCCCCCGGGAGGAAACGATGGACCGCAGAAAATTGTTGATGGCGCTTGCGCTCGGCGCCGGCTTGGCTTCGGGCACGCCGGCGCGCGCGGCCACCGAACTCCACATGATGTGGTATTCGGACGGCGGCGAAGGGCAGGTGATGAAGGACCTTCTCGCCGGGTTCGAGAAGGCCAATCCCGACATCAAGGTCACGCTCGACGAAGTGCCTTACAAGGCGATCCAGGAGAGCCTGCCGGTGCAGCTCGCCGCCGGCAAGGGGCCCGATCTCGCGCGCGTCACCAATCTGGGCGGCCTCGCGCAATATTATCTTGACCTCAGGCCCGACCTGAAGGACGCCGCCTATTTCGACAAGAACTTCGGGCCGTTCCTCGCTTGGATGCGCAAGCCCGGCGACACGACCTCCATTCCCGGCATCATGACGCAGCTCACCGTCACCGGGCCCTTCATCAACAAGACGCTGTTCGACCAGGCCAAGGTGGCGGTACCGGGACCCGGCACGACCTGGGACCAATGGGCCAAGACGGTGAAGGACGTCGCCGACAAGACCAAGACGCCCTATCCGCTGGCGATGGACCGCTCGGGCCACCGTTTCATGGCGCTGGCGATGTCGGAAGGCGCCAAGCTGTTCGACGACAAGGGGAACCCCGCCGTCATCGACGACGGTTTCAAGGCCGCCGCGCAACGCATCGCGGATTGGCACAAGTCCGGGATCATGCCCAAGGAAATCTGGGGCGCGGTCTCCGGCTCGACCTATCGCGGCGCCAACGACGAGTTCAAGAACGGCCAGGTCGTGATGTATTTCTCCGGCTCGTGGCAGATCGCGCAGTTCGCAAAGACGATCGGGACGGATTTCGATTGGCAGGCGGTGCCCGAGCCCTGCGGGCCGGCCGCCTGCACGGGCATGCCCGGCGGCGCGGCGCTCGTCGCGCTGAAGACGACGCAGCATCCCAAGGAGGTCGCGCGCCTCGTCGATTACCTCGCCAGCGAGCCCGTGCTGTCGGAATTCTACGCCCGCTCGCTCTTCATCCCGGGCCACCTCGGCCTGGCCTCGAAGGGTCTCGACTACAAGACCGACAATCCGCTCGCCAAGGCGGCGCTGAACGTGTTCGCCTCCGACGTCGCGACGCTGAGCCCGGTCGCCTACAAGATGCAGGGCTACGGGCACAACTTCATCGTCTTCAACGCGGTGATCTCGCGGCTGGGGCAGGTGGTGGTGGGCGAGATCCCGCTCGACGAGGCCTACAAGCGCATCGCCGACGACATCGCCCAGCAGATCGCGGAAGCCGACAAGAAGAAGAACTGAGGGCCGCGTGGCGGGCGACCGGAAACGCGGCGGGACCGGGGCCGTAGCCGACGCGCTCGACGGCGCGTGGACCGCGGCGATGGGCCTGACCGAACCGCCGATGCGCGCGCTGCAACGCGCCATCGGCGCGGCGCGGATGCCGTGGGCGTTCCTCGCGCCCAACCTCGCGTTCTTCGGGCTGTTCGTGTTCCTGCCGCTGCTGATCGACGTCTGGTTTTCGCTCACGGGCGGGCCGCGCCTGTTTCCCTCGCAGCGGCCCTACGTCGGCGCCGACCAATATCGCCACCTGCTCGCCTGCGGGAACTATCTCGATCCTTCGACCTGCGACCAGGACCGTTTCTGGCGCGCCGTGCGCAACACGGCGGAGTTCACGCTGTTCCAGGTCGGCGCCATCGTCGTGGTGTCGCTGGCGACCGCGATCGCGCTGAACCGGCGCATCGTCGCCAAGGGCTTCTTCCGCGCCGTCTTTTTCTTTCCCGTGCTGCTGTCGCCGGTCGTCGTCGCGCTGGTGTGGAAATGGATCCTGCAACGCGACGGCCTGCTGAATGCGGTTCTCGGCGCGGCGGGGTTTGGCAAGACGCTGTTCTTCGTGTCGCCCGGCTGGGCGATGTTCTGGGCGATCTTCGTCTCGGTCTGGGCCCATATGGGCTTCTATACGCTGATCCTGCTGGCCGGCCTGCAGGCGATCCCCGCCGACCTCTACGAGGCCGCGGAGATGGACCGCACGCCGCCGTGGCGGGCCTTCGCACGCATCACGCTGCCGCTGCTGGCGCCGAGCCTCCTCGTCGTGGCGGTGCTGGCGCTGATCAAGGCGGTGCAGATCTTCGACGAAGTGTTCGTGCTGACCGGCGGCGGACCCGGCTCCGCGACCCTGATGGTGGTGCAATACATCTACGAGACCGGCTTCTCGGGCGTGGTTCAGGACTTCGGCCTCGCCGCCGCCGCCTCCGTGGCGTTGGGCGTCGCCTTGTTCGGGCTGACGCTCGCGCAACTCCGCCTCTCGCGCGGCAAGGAGGGCGCGACATGAACAAGGCGCTCGCCTTCGCCTTGCGCCGGCGCGGCCGCGGCTGGCATTGGACGGACGTGCTGACCTACGCATACCTGTCGTTCGGCGTCCTGTTGATGTTCGGTCCCGTGCTGTGGCTGGCGCTGTCGAGCTTCAAGACTCCGGCCGCGCTGGCCGAGTTCCCGCCCACCCTGCTGCCTTGGGCGCCGCAGACCGTGACGCTGCCCGGCGACACCGCGCGCTACCCGCTCGTGACGGCGAAAGGCGCCGACGGCGCGACGGTGACGATGGCGCTCAAGCGCCGGATCGGACTGGTGGCGATCCTCGTCGACCCAAAGGACCCGTCGAAGGCGCTGCACGTGCCCGCGGACTCGACGCGGCCGGTGCGCCGCCTGCGATTGGCGTTCGAGAACTACGTCGATCCCCTGAAGTCCTTCGATTTCCCCCGTTACCTGTGGAACTCCGTATTCGTGACGCTGGTGGCGACGCTGATCACGCTGCTCATCAACTCGATGGCCGCCTACGCGCTGGCGATCTACGAGTTCAAGGGCCGGGGCTTGGTGACGCTGCTCGTGATGGCGTCGCTGATGGCGCCGATCACCATCATTCTCGTGCCCGCCTACCTCGTGGTGAACGAGCTCGGCCTCGTGAATTCGCTGTGGGGCGTCATCCTGCCCGGCGCCGCCACGCCGACCGGCGTGTTCCTGCTGCGCCAATACATGCTCACCATGCCGCGCGACCTCGTGGAGGCGGCGCGCATGGACCTCGCCTCGGAATGGCGGATTTACTGGCGCATCGTGATGCCGCTCTCCGCGCCGGCGCTGGCGGTGCTGGCGATCTTCTCGGTCATGTGGCGCTGGAACGACTTCCTGTGGCCGCTCGTCACGTTGACGACGTCCGACCATTTCACGCTCCAGCTGGCGCTCAACTCGTTCCAGGGCGAATTGCAGGTGCGCTGGAACTACTTGCTCGCGATGACGGTCGTCACGCTGCTCCCGGTCGCGATCGTGTTCGCGTTCCTGCAGCGTTTCATCGCCTCTGGCATAGCCACGACGGGAATGAAGTGATGGCGAGCGTTTCCTTGGGCGGGATCGAGAAATCTTACGGCGACGTGGCGGTGATCCACGGCGTGGACATCGAGATCGCCGACGGCGAGTTCGTCGCGCTGGTGGGCCCGTCGGGCTGCGGGAAGTCGACGCTGCTGCGGCTGATCGCGGGCCTCGAGCCGATCACCGCGGGCGAGATGCGGATCGACGGCGAACGCGTCAACGAGAAGGGCGCCGCCGAGCGCGGGCTGGCGATGGTGTTCCAGTCCTACGCGCTCTATCCGCACATGAGCGTGCGCAAGAACATCTCCTTCGGCCTCGAGAACCAGCGCCTGCCGCGCGAGGAAATCGCCCGCCGCGTCGCGCGGGCGGCGAGCACGCTCCGGCTCGAGGACTATTTGGAGCGCAAGCCGCGCGCGCTGTCCGGCGGCCAGCGCCAGCGCGTCGCCATCGGCCGCGCGATCGTGCGCGACCCCAAGGTGCTGCTGTTCGACGAGCCGCTGTCGAACCTCGACGCCGAATTGCGGGTGGCGACCCGGCGCGAGATCGCCGCGCTGCACGCAGAGATCGGCGGCACCATGATCTACGTGACGCACGACCAGGTCGAGGCGATGACGCTCGCCGACCGCATCGTCGTGCTGCGCGCCGGGCGCGTCGAACAGGCCGGGGCGCCGCTAGAACTCTACAACCGCCCGGCCAACCTGTTCGTCGCCGGCTTCATCGGTTCGCCGAAGATGAACCTGCTGCCGGCCAAGGCCGTCGCCGCGAACGCCGCCGCGACGTCGCTGGCGCTGGGCGGGGACGTCCTGCGCGACCTGCCGCTCGCGGCGCCCGGCATCGCCGCCGGGGCCGACGTCGTCGTCGGCGTCCGTCCCGAGCACGTGCGCATCGTCGCGCCGGGGCGGGGCGACTTCGACGGATCGATCGCCTTTTCCGAGCGGCTCGGCGCCGGCGGTTTCGCCTATGTCGACGTCGAAGGAGCGCCGCAAGTCACCGTCCAGGAGGACGGGCAGGCGATCCGTCCGCGCGGCGCCCGCGTCGGCCTCGCGCTCGCCCGCGAAGGCTTGCACCTGTTCGATCCGGCCGGCCCGGCGCTTGCGCGCTCCGCCGCCGGCGCCTGAAGGAAATCCGATGAAAGCGCTGACCTCCGCCCGTCCGGCCGGACGCCAAGGTCCGTGGATCCTGTTCGCCGCCGATTTCGGCGTCACGCTCGCCGTAGCCATCCTCGCCGAGGGCGTCGCGCGCGTGCAGTTGCGCCGCGCCGGCGGATGGCGGCTCGATCGCGGCTGGTCGATCGCGCCGGGCGGGCTCGAACCGTCCTGTGGCGGACGGCCGCGCGACGACCTCTCCGGCTTCAAGCCGCCGCCCGTCATCGTCACCGACGGCCCCTCGCGGACGACCGTGGAAGCCGGCGGCCTGACGGTCGAGGTCGACCATGCGCCGCCCCGCGTGACGCTGCGCCGCGCCGACGGCTCGATCGTTCACGAGGACCGGCCGACGCAAGCCTATTTCGTCTCGCGCAAGACGCACGCCTTCTCGCACTTCGCCGCGCGGCGCGCCGGCGACCGCCATTACGGCCTCGGCGACAAGGCGGGTCCGCTCGACCGCACCGGCCGGCGCTTTCGCCATTCCGCGCTCGATCCCTGCGGCTTCGACGCCGAATTGAGCGACCCGCTCTACAAGACGTTGCCGTTCCTGCTCGTCTCCGGCCCGGACGGCGCGCACGGGATCTTCCACGACAACCTCGCGCCCGCCGAAAGCGACCTCGGCCGCGCGATCGACAATTACCACGGGCTGTTCCGCTCCTACGAAGCGGAGGACGGCGACCTCGACTTCTGGATCCTCGACGGCCCGGCGCCCGTCGACGTCGTGCGCCGATTTTCCTGGCTCGTGGGCGGACAGGCGCTGGCGCCCAAATGGTCTTTGGGCTTCGGCATCACCAGCATGTCGATCGCCGACGCGCCCGACGCCGACGCACGCGTCGACGACTTCATCGCCAAGCGCCGCTTGCACGACGTGCCCTGCGACGGCTTTCATTTCGGCTCCGGCTACACGTCGATCGGCCACCGCCGCTACGTGTTCAACTGGAACCGCGACAAGTTCCCCGATCCCCCCGCGACCCTGAAGCGCCTGCGCGACGCCGGGATGCGCACGGTCGCCAACTTGAAGCCGTGCCTGCTCGACGACCATCCCCGCCTCGACGAGGCGAAAGCCAAGCGCATCCTCGTGGACGGCGACGGCGCGCCGGCGCCCGCGCAATTCTGGGACGGAATGGGCTTCCACGTCGACTTCACGAACCCGGACGCGCGCGGGTGGTGGCGCGACGGGCTGGAGCGGGCCGTGCTCGGCGCCGGCTTCACGGCGGCCTGGAACGACAACAACGAGTTCGAGATCTGGGACGAGGACGCGACCTGCGCGGGCGACGGCAGGCCGTTCCCCCAATCGCTCGCGCGCGCGGCGCAATCCATGCTGATGACCAAGCTGTCGCACGAGACGCAGGCCGCGCACGCCCCGGGCGAGCGCCCCTATGCGGTGACGCGCGCGGGCGCCGCGGGCCTCGCGCGTTACGGGCAGACGTGGACCGGCGACAATTACACCTCGTGGAAGACGCTGCGCTTCAACCTCGCGCAGGGCCTGAACATGGGGCTGTCCGGCCTGTTCAACGTCGGCCACGACGTCGGGGGCTTCCATGGTCCGAGTCCGGACCCGGAACTGTTCTGCCGCTTCGTCGAGTTCTGTTCGCTCTGGCCGCGGTTCGTGATGAACTCCTGGAAAGCCGACGGAACGGTGAGCGTGCCGTGGATGCACCCGTCCGTGCTGCCCCAAGTGCGCGAGGCGATGCGGCTGCGCTACCGCCTGATGCCGCATCTCTACGCCGCCATGCACGCGGCGAGCGCACGGCACGTGCCGCCGCTGCGGCCGCTCTTCCTCGATTTTCCCGGCGATTCCGCCGCCGCGTCGGTCGACGATTGCTTCATGTTCGGCGACGGCCTTCTGGTCGCCCCGGTCCTCGCGCCGGGCCGGCATTTCCGCGACGTCCGCCTGCCTGAGTTCGACGGCGGCTGGTTCGACTTCCACACCGGCGAACGCCATCCGGGCGGCGACTTCGCGCGCGTTCCGGCGCCCCTCGGACGCCTGCCGATCCTGGCCCGCGCCGGCGCGCTGGTGGCGATCTCGGGCCAGTTCGACAAGGTCGATCCCGCGACCGACTCCCGCCGCGCGCTGCGCGTGTTCGGCGGTGCGACGGCGCCGAGCGAAACGGAGCTCTACGAAGACGACGGCGT
>JAGWKJ010000301.1 GCA_028865375.1 Hyphomicrobiales bacterium
GCCCTCCTGCTCGGCGGCCGCGTCCGCTTCCGCGCCGGGGCGGCGCGACTGCAGGACGGAGACCTTGATGCCGCGGCGCTGCGCGACCGAACGGGGGCTGTCCTCGTTCTTCAGCGCGTCGAACGTGGCGCGGACCATGTTGTAGGGGTTCGACGAGCCTTGGCTCTTGGCCACGACGTCGTGCATGCCCAGCGTCTCGAACACGGCGCGCATCGGGCCGCCGGCGATGATGCCGGTGCCCGCCGGCGCCGCGCGCAGCAGCACCTTGCCGGCGCCGTGGCGGCCGCGCACGTCGTGGTGCAGCGTGCGCCCGTCGCGCAGCGGCACGCGGATCAGGCCGCGCTTGGCGGCGTCGGTCGCCTTGCGGATCGCCTCGGGGACCTCGCGGGCCTTGCCGTGGCCGAAGCCGACGCGGCCCTTCTGGTCGCCGATGACCACGAGCGCCGCGAAGCCGAAGCGACGCCCGCCCTTCACCACCTTGGCGACGCGGTTGATGTGGACCAGGCGGTCCACGAACTCGCTGTCACGTTCCTCGCGGTTGCGGTCGCGATCCCTGTCGCGTCCGCGGCCGCGTCCGTCGTTCTCGGCCATCGTCTTCTTCCGTCACTTGCGCGGGCGCCGCCCGCTCGCCTCGGGTGCGCGGGGACCGTCCCCGCGCGGATTTCGCTTCAGAACTCGAGGCCGCCCTCGCGGGCGCCCTCGGCGAGCGCCTTCACGCGCCCGTGGAACATGTAGCCGCCGCGGTCGAACACGACCGCCTTGACGCCGGCCTTGGCGGCGCGCTCGGCCACCAGCTTGCCGATCTCGCGCGCGGCGGCGACCGTGGCGCCCTTGAGCTTGCCGCGGTTGTCCTTCTCGACGGACGAGGCGGCGGCCAGCGTCACGCCCTTCTCGTCGTCGATCACCTGCGCGTAGATCTGCTCCGACGAGCGGAACACGGAAAGCCGCGGGCGCCCGTACGCGCGAGCGCGGAGCGCGCGGCGCACGCGCGCGGCGCGACGGACCCGGGTGTCAGCCTGCTTGGGCATGGTCGATGCTCACTTCTTCTTGCCTTCCTTGCGGAAGATGAATTCGCCTTCGTATTTGACGCCCTTGCCCTTGTAGGGCTCGGGGCCGCGGAACGCGCGGATTTCGGCCGCGACCTGCCCGACCTGGCGCCTGTCGGCGCCGGCGATCGTGATCTCCGTCGGCTTGGGCGTCGCGATCGCGACGCCGGCGGGGATCGGGTAGTTCACGTCGTGGCTGTAGCCCAGCGAGAGCTGCAGGTTCTTGCCGGCGACCGCCGCCTTGTAGCCGACGCCGCTGATCTCGAGCTTCTTCTCGAAGCCCTTGGTCACGCCGGTCACCAGGTTCTGGATCGAGGCGCGTGACGTTCCCCAGAGCGCGCGGGCGCGCTTGGTCTGCGAGCGCGGCGCCACCGCCACGTGGCCGTCCTTGAACTCGACCGAGACGTCCTCGGGGACGGTGAACTTCAGCTCGCCTTTCGAACCCTTGACGGCGACGGACTGGCCGTCGACGCGCGCCGTGACGCCTTGCGGGATCGCGACGGCTTTCTTGCCGATGCGGGACATATTCTCGACTCCCTGGCGTCAGAACACGGTGCAGAGGACTTCGCCGCCCACGTTCTGCTCGCGTGCGCGGTGGTCCGCCATGACGCCCTTGGGCGTCGACAGGATGGTGACGCCGAGGCCGTTGGCGACCTTGGGCATCGCGTCGACGGAGGCGTAGACGCGGCGGCCGGGCTTCGAGACGCGCTCGATGCGGCGGATCGCCGGGCGGTCCTCCTGGTATTTCAGCTCGACGTCGAACTCGGTGCGTCCGCCCCCGAAGTCGGTCGTCGAATAGCCGCGGATGTACCCCTCGTCCTTGAGGACGTCGAGCACGTGCCCGCGCAGGCGCGAGCCCGGCGTGGTCACCCGGCCCTTGCCGCGCATCTGCGCGTTGCGAATGCGGGTCAGCAGGTCGCCGACCGGATCGTTCATCGACATCTCGGCGCCCTCACCAGCTCGACTTGACCATGCCGGGGACGAGCCCCTTGTTGCCGAGCTCGCGGAGCGCGATGCGCGACATCTTCAGCTTGCGGTAGACCGCGCGCGGACGCCCGGTGACCTCGCAGCGGTTGCGGACCCGCACCTTGGCCGAGTTGCGCGGCAGCGCGGCGAGCTTGAGGCGCGCCTCGAAGCGCTCCTCCATCGGCTTGCCCTCGTCGTTGGCGACCGCCAGCAGGCGGGCGCGGCGGGCGGCGAATTTCTTCGTCAGCCGCTTGCGGCGTTCGTTGTTCTCTATCGAGCTCTTCTTGGCCATCTGTCCGCTCTGCCTCCGGTGGTCCGCGTCTGATCCCGTGGGATCACTGCCGGAACGGGAAATCGAAGCCGCGCAGGAGTTCCCGCGCCTCTTCGTCGGTCTTCGCCGTGGTGCACACGACGATGTCCATGCCCAGGATCGACTCCGTCTTGTCGTAGTCGATCTCCGGGAACACGATGTGCTCCTTCATGCCGAGCGCGTAGTTGCCGCGCCCGTCGAAGGACTTCGGGTCGAGGCCGCGGAAGTCGCGCACGCGCGGCAGCGCGATCGTGACCAGGCGGTCCAGGAACTCGTACATGCGGGTCTTGCGCAAGGTGACCTTGGCGCCGATCGGCATGTTCTCGCGCACCTTGAAGGTCGAGATCGCCTTGCGGGCGCGCGTGATCACCGGCCTCTGGCCGGCGATCAGCGCCAGGTCGGCGGCCGCCAGCGTCACCTTCTTGGTGTCGTTGACCGCCTCGCCCACGCCCATGTTGATCACGATCTTCTCGAGCTTGGGCGCCTGCATCCGGTTCGTGTAGCCGAACTTCTTGACGAGCTCCTCGCGGATCTTCTCGTCGTAGCGCTTCC
>JAGWKJ010000030.1 GCA_028865375.1 Hyphomicrobiales bacterium
AGGCGCTTTGGCCGAGCGCGCGCGAATAGGCCCGCGCGAGGTCGCCGAACGTGGCGGGAAAGTCGCCGTCCCCTTCGGCGAACGGATCGACGCCCGTGACTTCTTCCATCCGCGCGACGAGGATCGCGAAGGCGAGCGAATCAAGCTTGGAGTCGAGGAGGGGCATGTCGTCGGCGGGAACCAACGCGCCCTTGCCCTGCTCGGCCGCGACCTTGGCGGCCTCGGCGTAGAGGACGGCGCGAACGTCCGGTTGCGTGGCGGCGGTCGTGGTCATGGCGCCATATTGTCGAAAGCGGCGATGCGATTCAAAGCAATGAGAGCCGAATGGTGAACGAATCCTCCGGCAAGTCCGCGACCGGGAAGTCCGCGACCCGCGCGCTGCGGCGGGAAGTCGACGTGGCCGACCTGCCCGCGCTCGCCGATTTCTACGGCCGGATGTTCCCCGGCCGGGCGCGCTCGTACTGGACCCGCGGCTTCGACCGCCTGGCGTCGCGCGAAAATCCCGACGGCCGGCCTCGCTACGGTTTCGCGCTCGTCGCCGACGGACGGATCGTCGGCGCCTTGCTGACGATTCATGCCGCCTCCGGCGCCGGCCCGGACGCGCCGATCCGCAGCAATCTCGCCGGCTGGGCGATCGACCCGGCCTATGCCGCTCAGGCGACCATGCTGTCGGCCGCCGCCTTGAAGGACAAGTCGGTCACTTGCACCAACATCACCGCGACGGCGCTGACATGGCCGATCATGGAGGCGATGGGGTTCAAGCGCCTGTGCGGCGGCTTGTTCGTCGCCGCGCCGTTCCTGACGCCCCGGCGCACCGGCACGCGGATCGTCACCGTCCGCGGCCTCGCCGACGCGCCGGCCGGGCTCGCTTCGGGCGAAGCCGAATTGCTGGCGCGGCACGCGGCTTGGGGCTGCCTGTGCTTTGCGGGCGTCGACGGGGACGGCGCCGCGCGGCCATTCGTGTTCCGGCGCCTGCGCATCCGCCGCGGCCGCGTGCCGACGCCGGTGGCGCTCGCGATCCATGCGCGCGACCCTCGGGACTTCGTGGATTTCGCCGGCGCGCTCGCACGCCCGCTCGCGCTCGCCGGCGCGCCGCTGATGGCGCTCGACGCCGACGGGCCGATCGCGGATCTGCGCGGGTTCTTCACCGCCAAGCGCGGCCGCAAATACGCGAAGGGTCCGGCGATCCCGCGTCGCGGCGACCACGCCGACAGCGAACTCGCGATCTTCGGGACGTGAAAGCTTAAGCGCACGTTAACGCCGCGCGCCTAATCTTCCGCGGGGTTTCTCCGGGGAAGTGCCATGCACGCGCCAACGTCCGTCCGCAGCGTCGCGCGGGCGCTCGTCGACCAATTGCGGCTCCATGGCGTGCGCCACGTCTTCACCGTGCCCGGCGAGAGCTTCCTCCCCGTGCTCGACGCGCTGGGCGGCAGCGACATCGAGGTCACGGCCTGCCGGCAGGAGGGCGGCGCCGCCATGATGGCCGAGGCGATCGGCAAGGCGACCGGCCGGCCGGGGATCTGCTTCGTCACGCGCGGGCCCGGCGCCACCAACGGCGCCCCGGCGCTGCACATAGCCCAGCAGGACTCCACGCCGATGATCCTGTTCGTCGGCCAGATCGAACGCGGCCATCGCGGTCGCGAGGCGTTCCAGGAAATGGACTATCGCGCGCTGTTCGGCTCGACCGCCAAATGGGTCGACGAACTCGACGACGGCGCCCGCGTCGCCGAGCTGGTGTCGCGCGCGTTCCATGTCGCCACTGCCGGCCGGCCGGGCCCGGTGGTGCTGTCCTTGCCCAAGGACGTTCTCTCCGAACTCACGGCCGCCCCCGACGCCGCGCCGTTCCGCACCACCGAGACGGCGCCCGGCGAGGCGGAGATGGAGGTTTTATCCGCCTTATTGGAAACGGCTCGTAATCCATTGTTCGTGCTCGGTGGTTCGCGTTGGAATGTTGACGCACGCGCGCGCTTCATGGCGTTCGCGGAGCGGACCGGGGTCGCGGTGGCAACGAGCTATCGGCGACTGCCCCTGTTCGATCCGATGCACCCTTGTTATGCCGGCGACCTTGGGCTCGGCGCCAATCCCAAGCTGGTCGAACGCGCGCGTCAGGCCGACTTCATCGCGCTGGTCGGCGGCCGCTTGGGCGAAATCCCGTCGCAGGGCTACCGCGTGCTCGACGTGCCGCGACCCCGCCAGGCGTTCGTCCATGTCCATCCCGGCGCGGAGGAACTTGGCCGCGTCTACCAGCCCGATCTCGCGATCCATGCCACGCCCGCGCGCTTCGTCGAGGCTTTGGCCGACCGGCCCATCGCCGCGCGCCCGGAATGGCGCGGCGAGGCCGAGGCCGCGCATCGCGACTACCTCGCGTTCTCGGAAACGCCGACCGACGACCCGGGCGCGCTCAACCTCGGCGCCGTGATGGCGTGGCTGCGCGACGCCCTGCCCGCCGACGCGATCCTGTGCAACGGGGCGGGCAATTACGCCTCGTGGATCCACCGCTTCTTCCGGTTCCGCGCGTTCGGCGCCCATGTCGCGCCGACCTCCGCCTCGATGGGCTATGGCATGCCCGCCGCGGTGGCGATGCAGCGCCTTTACCCGGGCCGCCTCGTGCTGTGCGTGGCCGGCGACGGCGACTTCCTGATGAACGGCCAGGAATTCGCCACCGCCGTGCAATACGACCTCCCCATCGTCTGCATCGTCTGCGACAATTCCATGTACGGCACGATACGGATGCACCAGGAGCGCGAGTTCCCCGGCCGCGTGGTGGCGACCTCCCTCCGCAATCCCGATTTCGCGGCCTATGCACGCGCCTTCGGCGGCCACGGCGAGACCGTCGAGCGGACGCAGGATTTTCCCGACGCCTTCGCGCGCGCGCGCGCGACCGGGATGCCTTCGATCGTCCACCTCAAGACAGACCCGGATGCGATCCTGCCCGGCGTGCGACTGTCGGCGATGCGCGCCAAGGCGCCCGCCGCGCGTTGACGGACGCCCGTCGCCCTCGATCGAACCACCGCCGTCTTCGCGAGCGAAGCGAAGCGATCCAGTCGTTCGCGCCGCGCCAACCCGCCGCCGGGCGTCTGGGTCGCTTCGCTCCTCGCGAAGACGGAGGGGTCGCGGCGGATGCCGCCTGCCGAACGGACCGCTACATCCGCCGGTCGTTGACGGCTGCGACGCCGGGGTCTACCAACCGATTACGTGGTCATTTGAGCCGGTCGGCTTGCCGCCACGCTAAACAAGGGCGCTAAAAGGCCGGGTCCGCCGAAACGCTTTCGCGCGCGCCCCGGTCCTGCGGAGGGTGGCATGGGCGACGCGGCGAAGTTCGATCCGAAATCCCTGAGGCCGGCGACCAAGCTCGTGCATGGCGGCACGATGCGCTCGCAGTTCGGCGAAACGTCGGAAGCGATCTTCCTGACGCAGGGCTACGTCTACGATTCGATGGAAACCGCCGAGGCCCGCTTCAACGGCGAGCGGCCGGGCTACGTCTACGCGCGCTACAACAACCCGACGGTGAGCATGTTCGAGGAGCGCATGGCGTTGCTCGAAGGCGCGGAGGCCGCGCGCGCCACCGCCAGCGGCATGGCGGCCGTGACCGCCGCGATCATGGGCCAGCTCAAGGCGGGCGACCACGTGGTGGCGGCGCGCGCCCTTTTCGGCTCCTGCCGCTACGTGGTGGAAGAGCTCGCGCCGCGCTTCGGCGTCGCTTGCACGCTGGTCGACGGCCGCGACCTCGCGCAATGGAAGGCCGCGATGCGGCCGAACACGAAGACGCTGTTCCTCGAAAGCCCGACCAACCCGACGCTGGAGCTGGTCGACATCGCCGGCGTGGCCGAGATCGCCCATGCGGGCGGCGCGACGTTGGTGGTCGACAACGTGTTCGCGACGCCGCTGCTGCAAAAGCCGTTCGAGCTCGGCGCCGATTGCGTCGTCTACTCGGCGACCAAGCACGTCGACGGCCAGGGCCGGGTGCTGGGCGGCGTGGTGCTGGCGAGCGCCAAGTTCATCGAGACCCACGTCCACAATTTCCTGCGCCAGACGGGGCCGGCCTTGTCGCCGTTCAATGCTTGGGTCCTGTTGAAGAGCTTGGAGACCCTGCCCTTGCGCGTGGCGGCGGCCTCGGCCAACGCCGCCAAGGTGGCGGACTGGCTCGCCTCGCGCCCCGAGGTCTCGCGCACCATCTATCCCGGCCGCGACGACCATCCGCAAGCCGCTCTGGCGCGCCGCCAGATGTCGGGCGGCGGGTCGCTGGTGGCCTTCGAGGTCGCGGGCGGCAAGGCGGGCGCGTTCGCGTTCGGCAACGGGCTCTCGATCGTGAAGATCTCCAACAACTTGGGCGATTCCAAGAGCCTCGTCACCCATCCCGCGACCACGACGCACCAGCGTCTGTCGCCCGAGGCGCGAGCGGAAGGCGGCATCACCGACGGACTGCTGCGGCTGTCGGTCGGCCTCGAAGATTCCGACGACCTGATCGCCGACCTCGCGCGCGCGTTCGACGGCGCGCGCCTGCGCCAAGCGGCGGAGTGAGACGATGGCCGACCTCGGCAAGCTCGACCCTGCCCGCACCGCGCTGGTGCTGATCGACCTGCAAACAGGCATCCTGGCGCGCGACACCCACCCGCGCACGTCCGCCGCGACGCTCGCCAATGCGCTTGCGCTCGCCAAGGCGACGCTGGCCAAGGGCGGCGCCGTGATCGCCGTCAGGGTCGCCTTCGCGCCCGACGGTTCCGACCGCGCGCGCGGTCTCGTCGACGAGGCGATGGCCGCGCCCCCCGGCGGTTATCCGCCCGATTGGCCGACCCTCGACGCGAGCGTGCCCGCGTTGCCGCCGACCGCGACCGTCACCAAGCGCCATTGGGGCGCCTTCGAAGGCACGGAGCTCGACCTGCTGCTGCGCCGGCGACGGATCGAGACCGTCGTGGTGTGCGGCATCGCGACCAATTTCGGCGTCGAACAGACGGTGCGCGAAGCCTGGCAGCGCGATTATTCGGTCGTGGTCGCGGAAGACGCCTGCGCGGCGGTCGCGGCGGGGATGCACGAATTCGCCATGACGCGCATCCTCCCGCGGATCGCCCGCGTGCGGACCTGCGCGGAGATCGAAAAATCCTTGGGGTAACTCGGCGTCGCTTCCGCGGCGCGGTTCCGCGAATCGCGAAAGGCGTTTCCATCGACGCTTCGACCTGACGACCGCGGGAGCGCGACATGGAGATTCGTGACGCCGACGAAGGCGACGTCGAGGCCATCTTGGCCATCTACAACGACGCGGTCGCCCGCACGACCGCGATCTGGAACGAGGTCGAGGTGGACGCCGCCAACCGCTCGGCTTGGATGGCGGACCGCCGGCGCGCCGGCTATCCGGTGCTGGTGGCGACCGACGCCGCCGGCGGCGTGTCGGGCTACGCCTCGTTCGGCGACTATCGCGCCTTCGACGGTTACCGCCACACGGTCGAGCATTCCGTCTACGTCCGCGCGGACCGCCGCGGCGTGGGCGTCGGCGAGGCGCTGCTGAGCGCGTTGATCGCGCGCGCGCGCGCGCGCGGCAAGCACGTGATGGTGGCCGCCATCGAGGCCGGCAATTCGGGCTCGATCCGTCTGCACGAGAAGCTCGGCTTCGAACGCGTCGGGCTGCTGGGGCAGGTCGGCGCCAAGTTCGGCCGATGGCTCGACCTTGCGTTCATGCAGCTCGTGCTCGACGGACGCCCCGCCCCGCCGGGTGGCTGAGCGAAACCCGCCCGCCTTGCGCCGCTGCCGGCCGGCCATTTCGGGGACAGTATACTAAACTCCCTAATTCCATCATTGCCGCCGATACCGAACCGGCCGCGGATTTAGGGAGTTTAGTATACTGTCCCCGAAATGGCCCTCGCTTGTCTTGTGGCTCCGCCGGCGCTCCCTACATTGGCGCGGAAGCGAACCCAGAGCGCCGGCCTTGCCCTTCTTCGACGACCTCTGGTTCGAGACCCGCATCATCGCGCGCAGCCTCGGCGACGCGCTGGGCGGGCGCGGGCTGCGGCTCGGGGTCACCGGGCTGTCGCGTGCCGGCAAGACCGTGTTCGTCACTTCGCTGGTCCACAATCTCGTCGCCGGCGGCCGTCTGCCCGTGCTGCGCGTCGTCGCCGAGGGGCGGATGGGCCGCGCCATCCTGAAGCCGCAGCCCGACGACGCCGTGCCGCGCTTCTCCTACGAGGAACATCTGGCCGCCCTGACGGGCGAGGACCGCCATTGGCCGGAGTCGACCCGCCGCATTTCCGAATTGCGACTGACCATCGAGTTCGAACGCGCCAACGGCTGGTCGTCGGGCAAGTCGTCGCTCACGGTCGACATCGTGGATTATCCCGGCGAATGGCTGCTCGACCTTCCCCTGCTCGGCAAGGATTACGCGCAATTCGCCCGCGAGACCGTGGCCGCTTCGGCGGCGCCCGGCCGCGCGGCGCTGGCGGGGCAGTGGCGCGACACGCTGGCGGCCGACGATCCCGACGCCGAGGCCGACGAGGAGCGCGCGCGCATCTCGGCGCGGGCGTTCGCCGACTATCTGCGCGCGAGCCGGGCCGACCGTTACGCGCTGTCGACGCTGCCGCCGGGCCGCTTCCTGATGCCCGGCGACCTCGACGGCTCGCCCGCCCTCACCTTCGCGCCGCTGCGGCTGAAGGACGGCGCGCCAATCCGTCCCGGTTCGCAGGCGGCGCTGATGGCGAGGCGCTACGAGGCCTACAAGGCGCATGTCGTGCGGCCGTTCTTCGCCGATCATTTCGCGAGGCTCGACCGGCAGGTCGTCCTGGTCGACGCGCTCGCCGCCCTGAACTCCGGGCCCGAGGCGGTGCGCGACCTCGAGCGCGCGCTGGGGGACGTGCTGTCGGCCTTCCGCGTCGGCGCGCGCTCGTCGCTGGCGACGCTGTTCCGGCCGCGCATCGACCGCATCCTGTTCGCCGCCACCAAGGCCGACCATCTCCACCATACGAGCCATGATCGGCTGGAGGCGATCCTGCGCCTGCTGGCGGGCCGCGCGATCGGCCGCGCGGAGGGACTCGGCGCGGAGATCGACGTCGTGGCGCTCGCCGCCGTGCGCGCCACCCGCGAGGCGGAGGTCAAGCACGGCCGCGAGACCCTGCCCGCCATCGTCGGCGTGCCGATGGCGGGCGAAACGGTCGGCGGCGAGACGTTCGACGGCGAGGCCGAGGCCGCGATCTTCCCCGGCGAATTGCCTGCCGACCCCAAACGCGCGCTCGACGGCGAAGCGCTCGCGCTGGGCGACGGAGAGGCTGACTGGCGCTTCGTGAAGTTCCGGCCCCCGGTCTATGCCAAGGGCGAGTTCGGGCCCGTGCCCGCGCCGCAAATCCGGCTCGACCGGGCGCTGCAATTCCTGATCGGGGACAGGCTGGCATGAGCGACGCCGCCCCGCCGCGCCCGCGCGCGTTCCGTCTCGCGCCCGCCACGGACCCGGCCGGCGCGCCGCGGCTGGAAGGCGGCGCGTCGATCGCGCCGGAGACGTTCGATCCGTTCGCGAAGGAAGCGGAAGCCGCGCTCGATCCCGACGAGGCGCGCGTCGAGCGCGCGCAGGCGCAGGGCATGGCCAGCAAGCGGCGCTTCTCGCTCGCCGCCGTGTTCTGGACGGCGTCCGGCCTGCTCGTTTCGCTCGCGGCCGGGCTCTGGATCGACCGCATCGTCGAGGATCTGTTCTCGCGCTCGCGCGCGTTGGGCGCGGTCGGCCTCGCGCTGGCGGCGATCGCGCTGGCCGCGCTGGCCGGCCTCGTGGCGCGCGAGGCCCGCGCGGTGTTGCGCCAGCGCGGGATCGCGCGCCTGCACGCGGGCCTCGCCGCCGCCCGCGCCGCCGACGACGGCCGCGCCGCGCGCGTCCTCGTCGCCGAACTCGCGGGGCTTTACGCCCACCGCCCCGAGACCGCGTCGGCGCGCGCGGAACTCGCGCGCCTGCAAGGCGAGATCGTCGACGGCCGCGACCTGATCGACCTCGCCGAGCGCACGCTGGTGGCGCCGCTCGACCGTCGCGCGCGCGCCGAGATCGCGGCCGCCGCGCGGCGCGTGTCGGCCTTCACGACGCTGGCGCCGCGCGCCGCGCTCGACGTGATCTTCGTCGCCGCGCAGGCGATCCGGCTGGTGCGCCGCATCGCGGAGATCTACGGCGGACGCCCCGGCGCGCTCGGCCTGCTGCGGATCGGCCGCAGCGCGCTCGCCCATCTGGCGGTGACCGGCGGCGTGGCCGCCGGCGACACCATCCTCCAGCAGGTGCTGGGCCACGGCATCGCGGCGCGCATTTCCGCCAAGCTCGGCGAGGGCGTGCTCAACGGCCTGCTGACGACGCGGCTCGGCCTGTCCGCGATGGCGGTGTGCCGGCCCGCGCCCTATGCCGCGATCGCCCCGCCGGGCGTGACCGACGTCGCGCCGTTCCTGCTGAAGGGCTGGAAAGCGGCGGGCGAGCAGAAAGACGTGGGTTGAGGCGCGGGCCGGACCGGCCTAAACCGCTTTCGTGCTCCCCAGCCCCCGAATCGAGGCGGTCTCCACCGCCTCCCGCACGCGCCGGCTGAGCGCGTTCTATGCGGCGCATTTCGCCGGGCTGGGAATATTCGGGCCCTATGGTCCCGCCCTTCTCTCGGCACTGGGCCTCGACGCGGCGGGCATCGGCTGGGCGTTCGGCCTCTATAATTTCGCGCGCATCGCCGCGATGCCGCTGGGCGCCGCCTGGGGCGAGACGCGGATCGGATTGGCGCGAACGATCGTCTGGTGTTCTGCCGCCACCGCGGCCTGCCTCGCGGCTCTGGGCTTCGCGCACGGCCTCAGCGCGATCACGCTCGTCATGGTCGCGCTGTCGATCGTGCGCGCGCCCGTCATCCCGATCACCGACGGCTTGGCGATGGCGCACGCCGCGGGCGACGGCGGCGGGCGTCCCGCCGGCGAGCGGCCGACCTACGCCTCGATGCGCGCATGGGGCTCGTTCGCGTTCCTCGTGGCGGCGGGGCTGGGCGGCGTCGCCCTGACCGGCGCGTCCGCGACGACGCTGGCGCTCGCGATGACGCTGACCGCGGTGGCGGCCGCCGTCGCCGCCTTTTTCGTCGTCGCGCCGGTCCCCAAGCCGCGCCATGCCGATTCGGCGCGCGAACCGTTCCGGCCGGGCCGGCGCCTCGTCGCGACGATCGTCGCGGCGGCGCTGGTGCAGGGCAGCCACGGCATGGTGGCGACGTTCGGCACCTTGCACTGGACCGCGCGCGGCTTTCCCGGCGCGCTGGTCGGCGGGGCCTGGGCGGCGGCCGTCGCGACCGAAATCGCCGTCCTGTCGCTGTCCGGCCGGGTCGGCGTCGCGCCTCGGCACGGACCGGCGCTGATGCTGGCGGGCGCCGCGGCGGGCACGATCCGCTGGATCGCCATGGGGTTCGATCCGCCGGGCTGGGGCGTGCTGGCGCTCCAGTCGCTGCACGGCGGCTCGTTCGCGATGACGTTTCTCGGTTCCGCGCTGGCGGTCGACCAAGCGGCGGGCGAAGGCAGGCGAGCGCGCGCGCAAGGCGCGCTCGCCACCGCCTCGGCGGTCGCCAATGCCTGCGCCGTGATGGCGAGCGGCCCGCTCTATGCCCGATTCGGCGAGCGCGCCTATCTGGCGATGGCCGCCATGACGGCGGCCGGATTCGCGCTGACGGCGGCGTTGGCCGCCCTGCCCGCGCGAGCGCCTTTGTCGCGCCCCGGCCCGGCCCTATAAGGCGGCGATGTCCGGCGCGCCGACCTTCACCGCGAGCCAAGACCGCGCCGGCGCGCTGCTTGCGCTGGCGGGCGACTGGACCATCGGCGCGCGCGAACTCGAAGACCGCGCCGACGCCTTGGTGCGCGAGACCTTGGGCGCGCGGGCGGTGACGTTCGACTGCTCCTCCATCGGCAAGCTCGACACCGGCGGTGCCTGGACGATCGACCGCGCGTTGCAGGCGCTGGCGGCGGCCGGCGCCAGCGTGGCCTATGCGGGCGCGAGCCGCGAGCACGCCGAACTGATCGAGGCGGCGCGGTTCCGCGCGTTCGCCGCGCCCCCGCGCGCGCCGCGTTCGGTGCTGCTGGACTACCTCGCCGACATGGGCGCGGCGATGCGCATGGCCGGCGGCGACGTCGTCGTGGGCGTCGCCTTCCTCGGCCGCGTCGTGGCGACGGTGGCGGCCGCCGCGGCGCGGCCGTCGCGCTTCCGCCGCACGTCGGTGTCGCACCATCTCGAGCAGTTCGGCGTGCGCAGCGTACCGATCATCGCGCTCATCAATTTCCTCGTCGGCGGCATCGTGGCCCAGCAGGGCATCTTCCAGCTCGCCTCGTTCGGCGCGCAGCCGTTCGCGGTCGACCTCGTGGGCATCCTCGTGCTGCGCGAGCTGGGCGTGCTGCTGACCTCGATCATGATGGCGGGCCGCAGCGGCTCGGCGATCACCGCCGAGATCGGCTCGATGAAGATGCGCGAGGAGATCGACGCCATCGTGGTCATGGGCCTCGACCCGATGGAGACGCTGGTCGCCCCCCGCGCGATCGCGCTGGCGCTCGCGCTGCCGCTGCTGACCTTCGTGGCCGACATGGCCGGCCTGTTCGGCGGCGCGCTGGTCGCCTGGTCCTACGCCGGCATCCCGCCGGTCGTCTATTTCGCGCGGATCAAGGCGGCGATCGGCGTCTCGACTTTCCTGTCCGGGTTGATCAAGGCGCCGTTCATGGCGCTCGTCATCGCGCTGATCGCCACCCGCGAAGGCCTCGCCGTGGGCGGTTCGGCCGAATCGCTGGGCCGCCGCGTCACCGAATCGGTGGTGAAAGCGATCTTCATGGTGATCGTGATCGACGGCCTGTTCGCGGTCTTTTTCGCGGCGATCGACTTTTGAACCCCGCCGCCCCCGCCCCGCCCGATCCGGCCGCCGCGATTTCCGTGCGCGGGCTCGTCGTGGCGTTCGGCGACAAGCGCGTGCTCGACGGGCTCGACCTCGACGTGCGCCGCGGCGAGGTGATGGGTTTCGTCGGCCCGTCGGGTTCCGGCAAGTCGGTGCTGACGCGCACGATCCTCGGCCTCGTGCCCCGGCGGAGCGGCGAGATCCTCGTGCTCGGCCGCGACATCGCGCGGATTTCCAGGCCCGAGGCGGCGGCGGTCGAGCGCCGGCTCGGCGTGCTGTTCCAGCAAGGCGCCCTGTTCTCGGGGCTGACGGTGGCGCAGAACGTCGAGGCGCCGATGCGCGAGCACTTGCGGCTCTCGCCGCGCCTGCGCGGCGAGCTAGCGCGGCTGAAGCTGGCGCTGGCCGGCCTGCCCGACGACGCGGCCGACAAATACCCCGCCGAACTCTCCGGCGGCATGGTCAAGCGGGCCGCGCTGGCGCGCGCGCTGGCGCTCGACCCGGAAATATTGTTTCTGGACGAGCCGACGGCGGGACTCGATCCCATCGGCGCCGGCGAGTTCGACGACCTCATCGCCACGTTGCGCGAAAGCTTGGGCCTGACCGTCTTCATGGTGACGCACGACCTCGACAGCCTGTTCGCGATCTGCGACCGCGTCGCCGCGCTGGGGAGTGGGCGCGTGATCGCGGTGGGCCCGCCGCGCGAGCTCGCGGCGTCCGGCGACGCTTGGCTTTCCGCATATTTCCGCGGCAAGCGCGGCCGCGCCGCCGCGCAGGCGCGGACGGGCTGAGGCGATGGAGACGCGCGCCAACGACGTTCTGGTGGGCCTGTTCACGCTGGCGGTTGTCGTGGCCGGGTTCCTGTTCTTCTTCTGGTTCTCCGGCGGCGCGAAGGACGCCGGCCGCGTGAAATACGAGATCGACTTCTCCGATTCGGTCGCGGGCCTGTCGCGGGGTTCCAACGTCCTGTTCAACGGCCTCAACGTCGGCACGGTCGAGACCATCGACTTCTCCACAGGCGACCCCAGGCTCGTCTCGGCGGTGGTGGCGGTCAACGCGCGCACGCCGATCCGCGCCGACACCACCGCGCGCCTGCAAATCCAGGGATTGACGGGGGCGTCGGCCATCGCCCTGTCGGGCGGAGCGGCCGACGCCAAGCCCCTCGCCGCCCCTCCTGGCGGCGGGCTTCCGGTCATCCATGCCGAGCGCTCGGACCTCCAGAACATCCTGGAGAACGTGCAGCGGATGTCGACCCGCGCCGATTCGGTGCTGGGCAAGCTCGACGACCTGCTCGGCCGCAACTCGAAGACGGTCGACGAGACCGTCGCCAATCTTCACGAGTTCAGCGCCGCGCTGGCGGCCAATTCCGACGGCGTGAAGGCGTTCATGACGTCGGTCGGCGACATCGGCAAGCAACTCGCTCCGCTCACCGCCAAGGCGCAGACGCTGGCCGACGACCTCGACACGCTCGCCAAGTCGATCGACGCCAAGAAGCTGAACGCGGCCATCGACGACGTGGGCAAGGTGACGGCGACGCTGGCCGCCAACCGGGACCGGTTCGACAAGCTGATGGAGAGCGCCAGCGACCTGTCGCGGCAGTTGGCGACGAGCGCGCCGGCCCTGCAGGACGCGCTCGACAACGTGGCGGCCCTGTCCAAGGCGATCGACGTCGGCAAGGTGCGCGACGCCGTGACGTCGTTCGCGGACGTGGCCAAGACGGTGGACGCCAACCGGGCCGGCATCGACGCCACGCTCAAGAACGCGGCCGCGATCTCCGCCAAGCTGAACGCCGCCGCCGACAAGATCGATTCGACCATGACCGCGCTGCAAGGGTTCCTGGGCCAGCCCGGTTCGTCGTCCGCCGTCGCCGACGTCGGCGCGGCCGCGCGCGCGATCCGCACGTTGGCCGACAACCTCGACGCGCGGACCAAGACGATCGCGGCGGGCATCGACAAGTTCACCGGACAGGGCCTGCGCCAATACGAAGGCCTCGCCGTCGACGCGCGGCGCTCGCTCGACCAGCTCAATCGCTCCGTCAATTCCTTGCGCCGCGACCCGCAACAGTTGATCTTCGGTCCGAAGGGATCGATTCCCGATTACGTCGGCGGCAAATGAACGCGCGCGCTGCAATGATTGCAAGGATCGGGGCCGTCGCGCTGGCCGCCGCGTTCGGCGGTTGCGCCGGCGCGCCGCCGGCCAAGACCTACGATCTCTCCGCGGCGACCGCGACTGCGCGCCCCGCGCGACACCCACAGCTCGCCGTGGCGGAGTTTTCGGCCGCCGCGCCGCTGGCGGGCGACCGCATATTGGTGCGGGTCGCGCCCGACCGCATCGCACATCTCGCCGGCGCGCAATGGAGCGAGGACCTGCCCGCGCTGGTGCGCCGACGGCTGGTGCAGAGCTTCCAGAACGCCGGCTGGCTGGGCGCCGTGACGCCCGCCGGCGGCGCGAGCGCGGCGGACGTCGAGCTCGTGGGCGAGATCAGGACCTTCGAGATCGACGCGGCGACCAAGGTCGCCACCGTGGACGTCTCCGTGCAGCTGGTGTCGGCGGGCTCCGGCCGCATCCGCGCCGCCAAGCTGTTCGACGCCAATGCGCAGGCGGCCTCCACCGCGCCCGACGACGTGGCGCCGGCGCTCGATCGCGCGCTCGGCGACGACCTTCGCGCCATCGTCTCTTGGACGTCGGGTCGCTGACGCGCCGCGGGACGTCCGGACGCCGAACCTCCGTCGGCGGCCGGCCTCCGGCTCAGTCGAGCCGGCCGGCCGCGTGGGCGAGCATCGCGTAGACCTTGCCGGTCTCCGACGTGAGCAGGTCGAACGAGCGC
>JAGWKJ010000302.1 GCA_028865375.1 Hyphomicrobiales bacterium
TGACGTAGCCGTCCTCCCAGCGCATCGGCGTCTTGAGGATCTTCGAATGGAAGCCGCTCCAGTCGCGGATGCTTTCGAGGATCAGGAAATTGGGGATGCACGCGCCGAGCTGCACGTTGGCGGCGCCTTCGATCGGCCCGCAATAGAGATGGGGCGCGATCTCCGCGTAATGCGCCTCCGCCATCGCGGCGATCTTCTTCGCTTCCAGGATGCCGCCGACGCGGCCAAGCGCCGGCTGCAGGATCGAGGCGGCGCCGGTCGCGAGCACGCGCGCGAACTCCCACTTGGTGGCCAGCCTCTCGCCAGTCGCGATCGGCACCGTCGTCGATCGCGCGACCTTCGCCATCTCCTCGGGCATTTCTGGCGGCGTCGGCTCCTCGAACCACAGGGGATCGTAGGGCTCCAGCCTGCGCGCCATGCGGATCGCGCCCGAGGTCGTGAACTGCCCGTGGGTGCCGAACAGGAGGTCGGCCTTCGTCCCCACCGCCTCGCGCAGCCGCTTGCAGAAGCGCTCTGAGAGCTCCATCCGCTCGAGGCTCGGCTGGCGCGGATCGAACACGGAATAGGGCCCGGCGGGATCGAACTTCAGCGCCGTGAAGCCCTGCGCGACATATTCGGCGGCGCGCTCGGCCGCGCGGTCGGGGTCGCGGTAGACGGCCGCGTCGGCGTGCGCGTGGCCCTCGCCCGCCTTGGGATAGATGTAGGTGTAGCTGCGCAGGCGTTCGCGCACCCTGCCGCCGAGCAGCTTGTGCACCGGCTTGCCCAGCGCCTTGCCCGCCATGTCCCACAGCGCGATCTCGATGCCCGACAGCACGGCGACGAGCGCGATATCGGGCCGCCCGCCGTAGCCCGCGCCGTAGACGCGCCGCCACGTCGCCTCGACGTCGAACGGCTCGGCGCCCGCCACGTGGCGCTCGAACACGTCGCGCGCCATCGCCAGCACGACGCGCGGGGAGAACGACGCGCAATAGATCTCGCCGTAACCGACGATTCCGTCGTCCGACGTCAGCTTCACGAACAGGAAATAGCGCCCGCCCTCGTGCGGCGGCGGGTTACCGACGAGGAAGCCCTCGAAATCGACGACCTTCATGCGCCGCCCTCCCCGCGGAACGCGATCACGTTGCGCAGCGCCGCGCCCGAGCGCACGCCCTCGATCGCCTCGTCGATCCGCTCCAGCGGGAAGCGCCCGGAGATCAGCTCGCCGAGCTTCAGCCGGCCCTCCGCGCGCAGCGACAGCAGGCGCGGCACGTCGAGCGCGACCTGCGCGTCGCCCATCTTGGAGCCGACGATGCGCTGGCCGGTCGCCGCGATCATGGTCGGGTCGATTTCCGCCGTGACGCCGCTGGCCGGCATTCCCACCAGCACCACCGTGCCCGCTCGCGCGATCAGCGGAAGCGCCGCCTCGATCGCCGATTTCGCGCCCACGGTGACGAAGACGTGGTCGGCATAGCGGCCCCCCGTGATCGCCTTCACCTGCGCCTTCGCGTCGGGCGCCCGCGCGTCGACGGCGTGAGTCGCTCCGAAGCGCTTGGCCGCCTCCAGCTTGGCGGGCGCCACGTCCATCGCCACGATCGGGTCGGCGCCGACCAGCCGCGCGCCCTGCACCGCGTTGAGGCCGACGCCGCCGGCGCCGATCACCACCACGCTCTCGCCCATCCGCACGCCGGCCGAGCGCGTCACCGCGCCCACCCCGGTGATGACGGCGCAGGCGACCAGCGCCGCCTCGTCGAGCGGCACGTCGATCTCGACCTTGATGGCCTGGGAGGCGTGGACGGTGACGTGCTCCGCGAAGCCGCCGACGCGCATCGCCTGCCACAGCGGCTCGCCGGCGCGCGTCGAGATCGGGCCCTTGTCGTCGAGCGGGAACGTCGCCTCGCAGAACACCGGCTTGCCGGAGACGCACATCCGGCACGCGCCGCACGAGCGGATGAGCGTCACGACGACGGGATCGCCTGGCTTCAGGCCCGCGACGCCGGGGCCGACGTCGATCACGCGCCCGGCCGATTCGTGGCCGTAGACCGCAGGCAGCGGCCCGCCCCAAGCGCCCTCCGCGTAGGAAATGTCGCTGTGGCAGATCGCGGTGGCGGCCAGCGCGACGCGCACCTCGCCCGGCCCCGGATCGGCGACCTCGATCTCCTCGATCGACATCGGCTTGCCGAAGGCGCGGCAGACGGCGGCACGCGATTTCATGGGCGGAGTTCCTCGGCCGCGCGACGGGCCGGGGCGCAAGATGGGCGGAGCGCGTCTCGCCCGTCAATCGGCGGCGCCATGCCTAAAACGCCGGCGACGCGCGCAGGCCGGCATGGCGCCGATCAGGGTCGACGGACGGCGAGGATCGGCCCGCCGCCGCGATCGAGGATGCGGTCGCGCGCAGCGCGCAGCGGCTCGCGGGCGACCGCCATGTGGAAGGCGTTGGCGTGCAGCATCTCGTGGGCGTCGAGCATGACGCCGACGTGGCCGCGCCAGAACGCGAGGTCGCCGCGCGCGAGTCCGGCGAGGCTCTCGTCGAACTCGACCGGCGCGCCGAGCGCCGCCTGCTGCATGTCGCTGTCGCGCGGCGCGGGGCGGCCGGCGGCGTCCATGGCGAGTTGCACGAGGCCGGAGCAATCGAGGCCGAGGCTCGACTTGCCGCCCCAGAGATAGGGCGCGCCGAGCAGGCGCAGCGCCTCGGCCACGAAGTCGGGCGCGAATTCGTCGATCCGCGACAGATGCCCCGCAAACAGGAATCCGCCGGTGACGCGCACGAAGCCGCCGTCGCGCGCCAGTTCGCGCACGCGCGCGCCCATCGACAGGTATTCGTGGGTGGGCGCCTTGATCGCGGGCGCCGGGAACAGGAACGTGCGCAGGGCGGAAACGCGGTGGGTCGGCTC
>JAGWKJ010000303.1 GCA_028865375.1 Hyphomicrobiales bacterium
AGTGCCATGGACCGGTACTGCAACTTGTAGCTGAGTCGTGCAATGAAACAGTAGGAACATCAACGCCTTGCGCGCCGTTGACAGGGCAAGGTCGGCGGCTATAGTGCGCCCCCTTCGTCGGACCAACAGCATCGGACCTTTCATGAGCAAGCGCGCGACCGCCAAGTTCAAGATCGACAGACGCATGGGCGAGAGCATCTGGGGCCGCCCCAAGAGCCCCGTCAACAAGCGCTCCTACGGCCCCGGCCAGCACGGCCAGCGCCGCGCCAAGAAGCTGTCGGACTACGGCACGCAGCTCCAGGCCAAGCAGAAGCTGAAGGGCTATTACGGCAACATCACCGAGCGCCAGTTCCGCCGCTACTACCAGGAAGCCGTGCGCCGTCAGGGCGACACCGGCGAGAACATGATCGGCCTGTTGGAGAAGCGGCTCGACGCCGTGGTCTATCGCGCCAAGTTCGCGCCCACGCCGTTCGCCGCGCGCCAGCTCGTCAGCCACGGCCACGTCAAGGTCAACGGCCGCCGCGTCAACGTCGCGAGCTTCCTCGTGAAGGTCGGCGACGCCATCGAGGTCAAGGACAAGACGCGCGAGCTCGCCACCTACATCGAGGCGACGGGGCTGGCCGAGCGCGACGTGCCCGACTACGTCGACGTCGACCACGGCAAGGGCACCGCCAAGCTGTCGCGCGTGCCGACGCTGTCGGAAGTCCCCTTCCCCGTGAAGATGGAACCCAACCTCGTGGTCGAGTTCTACTCGCGCTGAGGGCGTCGCCCGCCCGCGGGCGGCCGAACCGGGATCGAGGGCGCGGCGGCGACGCCGCGCCTTTTCTTTTGGCGATCAGGCCGTCATGCCGGCGTCGACCGTCAGCGTCGCGCCCGTCACGTTGCGCGCGCCCTCGCCCATCAGGAATTCGACCGCCGCCGCGACGTCCTCGGGCTCGGCCAGCCGCCGCAGCGCGGCGCGGCCGATCACCCGCTTCAGGTCGTCCTCCGACATCGAGGAGGTCATCGCGGTGTCGACGTATCCCGGCGCGACCGCGTTGACGGTGATGCCCGCGCGCCCGAGCTCGCGGGCGAGCGAGCGCGTAAAGGCCGAGATCGCGCCCTTGCTGGCGGCATAGGCCGCGATGCCCGACGCGCCGCCCGAGGCGACGATCGAGGAGACGTTGACGATGCGCCCGCCGCCCGCCGCCATCATGCCCTTGGCGAGATGCTTGGAGAGCAGGATCGGGGCCAGCGCGTTGACGCGCAACACGCGCTCGATCTCGGAATCGGGCGTCGAGGTCAGCAGCCCGTGCGTCGAGGTGCCCGCGTTGTTGACCAGCCCGTGGATGCGGCCGACGTCGGCGCGCAGCGCCTTGGCGAAATCGGGGATCGCGGCGACCTCGCCGACGTCGAAGGCGCGGAAACGCAGGCGCCCGGCGAGCTCCGGGGCCGCGGCGAGCGCGGCGAATTCGGCGCTCTCCTTGCGCGCGACGCCCACGATCCCGTAGCCCGCGCGCGCGAGGCGCGCTGCGATGGCCAGCCCCAGCCCGCGGCTCGCGCCGGTGACGACGACCTCAAGCACGGCGGGCGACCTTTCCGGCGGCGGTGGTCTCGATCGCGCCCACGAACGACACCAGCGCCGGCGTCTTGTGGGGCGCGAGCGTGGCGCGGCAGCGCTCCAGGATCGAGGCGCGCGCGCGCGACTGCGCGTCGGGTCCCGCCTCGCCGTCGAGCACGACGTCGGCCACCACGATCGCGCCGGTGACGGGGCTCGGGCGGCCGCGCGCGCGCGACATCCGCACGCCGGGCACCGAATTGATGGCGGCCTCGACCTCCTCGGGATGCACCTTGAGGCCGCCGACGTTGATGATGCCGCCGAGCCGGCCCACGAACGTGCAGCGATCGCCCCGGACCTCGACGAGGTCGCCGTTGGAGACGAAGCCGTCGGAATCGGCCAGCGGCGCCGCGCCGTCGCCGACGTATCGGCTGGCGGCGCGCGCCGAACGCAGCGCCAGCGCGCCGTCGACCAGCTTGATCTCGACGCCGGCCGGCGGAGTCTCCAGCCAGGCGGCGGGAAAGCCGGCGCGTCCGTCGCCGACCGCGAAGCCGACGCCCGCTTCCGTCGAGGCGAAGGCGTGTTCGATCTTCGCGCCGGGAAAGACCGCCCGCAGCCGGTCGAGCACCGCCTGGTCGGCGATCTCGCCCGACAGCCGGACATAGGCTGGCGTCCAGCCCTCGACGCTCGCGCTCATCGTCGCCTTGCGCCAATGCGACGGCGTGCCCGAGACGTGGCTGGCCCCGTCGCCGACGAGGCGCGCCAGATGGTCGGCGATCGGCTCGCCCTTCTCGCCCAGCACGAGCGAGCCGCCGCACGCCGCGCGCAGGAAGATCTGGAGGCCGCCGTAGCGGCGGATGTCGTAGAACGTGCCCCACACGGGCGAGGGATCGCCGACCGGCGAGGGCGCGCCGCGAAACGAGCCCGTGAGCGCGTCGAGCCGGTGGCCGACCACCTTGGGCGCGCCGCTCGTGCCCGACGTCAGAAGCAGCCATTCGGTGGCGACGCCCGCCAAGGGCGAGGCGGCCGGCGCGTCGCCCTCGGAATACGAGATCGTCGGCAGGCCCAGCGCCGCCGCCTTGGCGTCGCCGTCGCGGCCCGTCGCGACGAGATCGATGCCGGCCCGCGCCGCCACTTCGCGAAGATGCGCGCCGTCGATGTCCGGCGGCGCGACCAGCAGCCGCGCGGCGCGGCCGTCGAGCGCGACCATGCCGCGCGCGGCGGCCAATTGGTCGTCGGCGAGCAGCAGGACGTTGCGCCGGTCCGCGGCGTCGGGCGGCGCAAGGAAAGGACACGACAGCGCCATGCAGCCCCAGCGCCGCCGCCGCGC
>JAGWKJ010000304.1 GCA_028865375.1 Hyphomicrobiales bacterium
CGATCGGCGTCAATTATATCGACGTGTACGACCGAACCGGCCTCTATCCGCTGTCTTCCCTGCCCGCGATCCTCGGCCGCGAGGCCGCGGGCGACGTGGCTTCGGTCGGCCGCGGCGTCAAGGGCTTCAAGCCCGGCGACCGGGTCGCCTATGTCTCGGGCCCCGGCGCCTATGCCGAAGCGCGCAACATCGCGGCCGCCGCGGTCGTCAAGTTGCCGAAGTCCGTGTCCTACGAGACCGCCGCCGCGGCGATGCTGAAGGGCATGACGGCGCAATACCTGCTGCGCAGCACCTACCGGGTGAAAAAGGGCGACACGATCCTCGTCCATGCGGCCGCCGGCGGCACGGGCCTGATCCTGTGTCAATGGGGCAAGGCGCTCGGCGCCACCGTGATCGGCACCGTCGGGTCGGATGCCAAGGCCAAGCTCGCGAAAAAAGCCGGCGCCAAGCACGTCATCGACTATACGAGGGAAGACTTCGCCGTCCGTGTCGCCGAGATCACCAAGGGCGCGAAATGCGCCGCCGTCTATGACGGCGTCGGCCGGACGACCTTCCTGAAATCGCTCGATTGCCTGCGGCCGTTCGGCACCATGGCAAGCTTCGGCTCGGCGTCGGGGGCCGTCGAGCCGTTCGACATCGGCATCCTCGGTCGCAAAGGCTCGCTTTACGTGACGCGACCGACGCTGTTCACGCATATCGCCGACATTTCCCGCTTGCAGGCGATGGCGCGCGACATGTTTCGGGCCATCGCATCGGGGGCGGTGACGATCCCCGTCCATTCCCGCCTGCCGCTGGCCAAGGTGGCGGACGCGCATCGCGCTCTGGAATCCCGCGCCACCACCGGCGCCACGATCCTCCTGCCTTGAGGCCAAGATGATGTTCATGGCGATCCTGAAGGACAAGCCCTGCGCCCTGGCGCTGCGACTGGCCAACCGGCCGGCACATCTCGACTATCTTGCCTCGCTCGGGGCCGCCGTGCGCGCCGGCGGCGCGCTGCTCGACGGCGAACCTGCCCAGCCGCTGGGCTCGGTGATCGTCTATGAGGCGGCCGACGAAGCGGCCGCCCGCGCCATGGTGGATGCCGACCCCTATGCCAAGGCCGGCTTGTTCGCCTCGGTCGAATTGCGGCCATGGCGGCAGGCGGTCGGCGTGGCGCTGGCGACGGGCGACTGAGCCATGGCGCGTTGGCTGGTCAAGAGCGAACCCTCGGTCTGGTCGTTCGACGCGCAGGTCGCGGCGGGCGCCAAGGGCACGGCCTGGGACGGCGTGCGCAACCATTCCGCCAAGTTGAACCTGATGGCGATGAAGAGAGGCGAAGAGGCGTTCTTCTACCACTCGAACGAGGGCAAGGAGATCGTGGGAATCGTCAAGGTCGTCAAGACGTTCTACCCCGATCCCGGCGACCCAAAGGGCGTGTTCGGCATGGTCGATTTCGCAGCCGTGCGGCGATTGGCCAAGCCGGTCGGCCTCGCGCTCGCCAAGGCGACGCCGGCCTTGGCCAAGATGGCGCTGGTCGCCAATTCCCGCCTGTCCGTCCAACCGGTGACCGACGAGGAATGGACGACCGTGCTTGCGCTCGCGGGCGAGGGTCGTTGACGGGCGGAGCTTTCCACAGGCTGGGTTCGACATCGGCCGGGAATTGATCGAAACAGGCGCATCTCAACCTGCCGCGCAAGTGATTCGCGGCGGGCCGCACGGAGCATTCGCGCCCATGAAATTCGACAAGCTGCGCCTCGTCGGGTTCAAGTCGTTCTGCGAACCGTCGGAATTCCACATCGAGGCCGGCCTGACCGGCGTGGTGGGCCCCAACGGCTGTGGCAAGTCGAACCTCGTCGAAGCCATGCGCTGGGTGATGGGCGAGAGTTCCTACAAGAGCATGCGCGCGTCCGGCATGGAAGACGTGATCTTCTCCGGCGCCGGCCAGCGCCCGGCGCGCAACGTCGCCGAAGTGGTGCTGCGGCTCGACAATTCCGACCGGCTCGCGCCCGCCGCCTTCAACGATTCCGACGCCATCGAGGTGTCGCGCAAGATCGAGCGCGATTCCGGCTCGACCTTCCGCGTCAACGGCCGCGAAGTGCGCGCGCGCGACGTGCAACTGCTGTTCGCCGACGCCTCGACGGGCGCCCGCTCGCCCGCGATGGTGCGCCAAGGCCAGATCGGCGAGATCATCTCCGCCAAGCCGCAGGCGCGCCGCCGCATCCTCGAAGAGGCCGCCGGCGTCGCCGGGCTGCATTCGCGCCGCCACGAGGCGGAGCTGCGCCTCAAGGGCGCGGAGGACAATCTCGCCCGCCTCGAAGACGTGTTGAAGCAGCTCGACCAGCAGGTCGAATCGCTGAAGCGACAGGCCCGCCAGTCGCAGCGCTACAAGGGGCTCGCCGCCGACATCCGCCGCGCCGAGGCGATGGCGCTGCACGTCGCCTGGGTGACGCGCCGCGACGAGGTTTCGGCGGCCGAGCGGCGCCTGGAGGCCGAGACGATCGCGGTCTCCGAGCGCACGCGCGACCAAGCCGAAGCCGCGTTGATCCAAGCGCAGGCGTCGACCGCCTTGCCTGGCCTGCGCGAGACCGAGGCCGCCGCCGCCGCCGCGCTGCAACGCCTGACGCTCGCGCGCGCCGCGCTGGAGAGCGACGGCGAGCGCCTGCGCAAGCGCACCGACGAGACCAAGCGCCGCATCGCGCAATTCGAGGGCGACGCCGAGCGCGCCGGCCGGCTGACGGCCGACGGCGCGGAATCGGTCGCGCAACTGACCGGCGAAGACGACCGGCTGGCCGCCGAGCACGAAGGCCACGAGACGCGCGCGGGCGAACTCGCCGCCGCGCTCGCCGCGGCCGAATCCGCGCTGTCGGCGTCGGAAGCCGCGCTC